>JAHJDR010000337.1 GCA_018812345.1 bacterium
AAGAGAGCTTTCATCACTAACTAGAAATACCCTCTGCCCTTCAATAGGCAAACGTGATGGGTGATCATCTGGCAATGCATCAAACCAGGATCCAATCGTTCCTTTTTCAAATCCACTGGGAATCACAGCTTCAGAGACAGGCGTAACTCCTGGAAGAGATGGTAATTTGATTTGTGGCGCTTTCTGATCTTGCTGAGGTTTTTCTGGCATTCTTTGAATGGCCCAGGGAATTGAATCAAAAGAATTTGGATCGCCAGAGACTTTTGACCTCAAATCTAATCCTATGGTACATTGACGACCCTCAGTCGTAAAACGAATCACATACTGCCCTGATACAATGCGGCCATCACGTTCTTTATAAGGTGCTATTGAACCGGGTATGAAATCAGCCCCTAAGCCAGATACAATAGCAACGCTGCAATAATTTTCACTCAACCTACCTTGGGGATCAATGGGTAGGGTCACTTTCACCTGACCAGAATAACCCTGTTCAAGATTTGTGCCTGCTATGTTTTCAGAATGCATTGTAACAATAGCATTCTCTTCCTCAAAAGCTAAAGAACCAATCCCCATATCAAGAACACCATCTTCATCAAACCCCTCATCACGACTTATATAATCAAATAAGAATGCAGCCCCTTTGGTAAGGGGTAACTTGCTAGCAGCAGATGGTGTTTGTTGTGGTAGAGTATCATTTTCTAGTAAGTATTTTCTTACCTTTTCCTGTAGAACTTCTAATTCTGCATCAGAACGCAAAGTAAAAGACATACTTTGTCGATCCATGAGGACAAATTCTTGTAAGTCCTCAACTTCTAATTGGCTACTGGTATTATTTTTGCCTAGAGCCAGCATAATACTCGTGTGTTCATGGGAAGCAAGACCTAATTGCTGGCTACCGATATGATTTGTCCCAAACAGGACAATTTTTTCATCACTGGAATCTTTATAATATGCGACGCCTTCTAATAAGAGTTTTCCCAAAGGGGTTTTTCTTTTTATGCTACCCGAAAGATACTCTCTGAGATCACCAAGAGTAATGGGCTCTTCTTTTTCTTTTTTAAATTCATCTCTATGTTCTCGAACTATTGAGGTTAATTCATACCAATAAGTTTCATGTAATAAACTATCAACCACATCTAAGAAATTGTCATGATTTTCCGTAACGCGAGAGAGTGGTTCAAATCGAAAACCAATGGACTCATTCTCCCGGTCTGAGAAATAGTATGTGACACCACCATCTTCAAAAGCCGTTCGCGAAATTTGTACCGTATTCTTAACGAGCACCTCATCGTCAACATCTAAAACGGGTTTCATCATTAGATGTATAGGTTTGCCATCAATAATCATCTTTTTTTGGCGCAGTAATGTAGTGAGAAATTTCTTTGTTTCTTTTGGCAGATCTCTGCTTTTATCAGTTCCTAAATATAATAGAATATTAGCAACATATTTTCGAAAAAAATCTAAATCATCGAGATCATTGGCTGCAGCAATTGAATCAGAAATCACAGCTATTTTAATAACTTTTTTTGATCCCCGCTGTTCTGGCCATAACAATAACACTGAGCTATTACTAATATCATTATCAACCAGTACAAGGACATCCTTACCTGCTATTCTTATTGTATGGCGTCCATCTGCTTTAGCCGCTTCATAGAAAGCCATGGCTGAACCACGTGCTCTGAGTGTTTTATCCTTAGGTAGCGTTATGTAAGGGCTGGAAGGCATAAGAAATGGTAAGCTATGAACCCTCTCTTCTAAAACGTCCCCCGTATAGGGGGTAAAACGAGTTAAGGAATTATCCCAAGAGTTATGCTTACCTCCAATACAAACAATATTTCCATTCACAAATTTGATATGATGTTTTGTTCTCTGACCCTTTTCATCTGTTCCATCAATAATTGTTACGTCCAATCCTGAGGAAGCTTTAATCTCATGGTGTTCTGCTCTTGTTTGTAAATCCTGTAAATAAGCAAGCGTGGTATCTGTAAGAGCATCTTGTTTTCCTGATAAAAGATACTGTTTAATATTTCCATGTACGTTGCCATCTGGATTGTCGTGAACATCATCAGAAGGAGTAAACATTTTCACAGCAACCACATCTTCACCTGAGTCTTTAGGTTGGTAAACTAAAATACCCATGTCTTGAATCTTTTCATTTTGACCAGCATACATGTAAACCCACTTGTGACCATTCGCCTCAAATACATTTTGCTGATCAAAAGAAAGGGATTGATACCAATCAATCAACTCTGCTTCTTGGTGTTTAATGGCGTAGTCCATTGCATCAGAAAAGAGTGAATAATCATCAATTCTAACAGAAACATTAGCATCTGCTGTTTCTTGATGTTTATGAATAACAGTGAGAAAGCTATCATTAAAAATATAGGTGCTATTATCTGTCACGCCTGCTCGCGTATAGGCTGAGTTGACTCTTCTAGGAATAGCAATGGTGTCTTTATCACCAATAATATTTTCAAGAGTTTGATAAACAGCTGGATCCAATGGAGACACTCTATTAGAGTTAAAAACAGTAAGCTCTGCATTAAACTGTCCTAACGTTAGAGACCCTGGTTTATGTTTCTGAAAAAATTCTTCTTCTATAATTACGATACGAACATGAGGAATGCCTCGAATAGATTCCGAATAGACAAGAGCATTTTTACCATCACTATTTGTTAAAAGAAAAACTTTATTTCCTTTAATAGGCAAACGGCTTGGATGATCATCTGGTATGGCATCAAACCATTCACCAGAGGTCTTGATTTGTTTAGGTGTAGGTTTGGAAGGATCAGGCAATGTCCCTGTCAAAGCATGACCTACGCCTGGTTTGCCAATAGTAACCCCTTGACCACTTGCTAAGGCTCTCATGTCAGCTGCTGTTTGAGGGTTCATACCTTCTATTTGACTTAATTCTTCTTCATAAGATGCTGCTAACTCTTCATCAGCACGCAGATAATCAGGCATAGCTCGTCCTGAACGTTCCATGATCGCTCTTGCTTCATCTGCTGTTAAGTCTTCAGGAATTTTACCAGCAGCAATTTGCCCTTCAAGGTCCTGCATATTCCAATCAACTAAAATTGGTCCCTGCACAGGTTGACCTGGTTTTATGTTTTGATCACTCATATATGCCTGTATCGGTTATCGGTTATCGGTTGTCGGTTATCGTTGTTTACCCTGAGCTTGTCGAAGGGTCCGTTGGCCGGTTTCCGGTTTCCGTTATTTATCTATTATTTTCCTGTATTGCCCGTATCGGAAAGGTTTCCGATATCATTTCTATGTTCGCTCGTGCATTCAAAAAGTTGCGTGGTTTTTATTTGCGCTCACTCAAACTCCTAACTCATTGTAATTATTGCTCTTAGTGTCCGTCTCGCCCATCCGACTTGTCTGACTGGTCCGACCAGTCACACCCAAGCCCTAAGCCCTACGCCTTAAGCCTTGCGCCGTATTTTACCCTGGAACCAATAACTCATCCCACCAAAGTCCCCGTCACCACAAGCGCCTTCAATATCTGTGGTCCACCTTTTCCAGAAGCTTTCTTTCCATCCATCTCAACAACAACCAAATCATCACCCTGTTTTTTAATCTTTATCCTGGGAAAGAGTTCATTCTCCTTCTCTTCCCAATCATTAAACTCAGCTTCTGATAAGACTCTCACTTTACCAACTATTTTATTTGCCAAAACACCACCTTTGCCTGCAATGATATAACCTGTTTGGATTTGCTTCCGTTCCATGATGAAGTAAATAAGTTCATTAACTCGGGGATTCTGCAATGTCGTTACTGGTGTATTAATAAGCATTGTTCTGAGTTCTTGTTCTGGATCTTGTGTAATGAGATTTGCTTTTAAGATCAGTTCGAGAATTTTTAACCCTTTTTCAACCGGCCGATCGAGTTTATGATTAGCTGGCCCCATCCATCCAAGATCTTCGTCAAATTCAATACCAAAAGCAAAAAAGTGTTTTCGTCCTTTTCCCTCCCATTTCTGATATTCTTCTTCCGTAAGAATTCTTAAACCACCTTGAAGTATTCCCTGTTGCAAAGGACCTTGTCGTGGAGTCACAATATAGTATTTTTTTTCACCTTTGGCCTTTACTATTTCTTCGAACAATCTCTTAATTTCAGGGTTTTCAAAATCAGATATAGATACAGCTGTAACATCAGTAAATAGCCATTCTAATCCCTTCATAAGTACTTGATTCTCAAAAAGTGCCAAAAGAAGATCATAAGCATGCGTGCCACAAACATCTGCATGATGTCCGACAAACCAACCTCCAAGACAAGCTTGAATTCTTATTTTTGGATAATATTTTTTGTCTTTATGTGGCCATTGATCAAATTCCTCATTAGTAAGAATCTCAAGTCCTCTTACAATATTTCCATCTGAGATACCTCCAGAACCACCAACAATATAATACTCATGTTCATTTTTTGAAGTAGCTACGTCATGAATAAGTTCACCAACTTTTGGATCAGAGAGAATTGATAAGGGTTGACCTCTTGTTAGTCTCGCTAGTTTAAATTCACTAGCCTCTGCTAGTAAATTGTAATCCACCATCTTTACAAATATTTCTTGTGTATTAGGGCCTTTAAGATCTGATTGTTTATTTATAGTAAAGGCACCATCTATATGTTTAATTCTCGCCTGAGGGTGATGATAAGCTCTTTTTGGCAACCATTCTGTATATTCCTGTTCAGTAAAAAACGCTAAACCACCAGAAATTTTATCATGGTCTCCAAGTGTTGAAGTAGCTGCCTGCAATCCAACAAGGTAGAATATACTTCCACCTTTCTTCTGAGCAATATGTAATAGCAATTCTTTGATACGAGGGTTATTGAGATCATCGAGTGAAACACTGGTCAGTCTTCTCAATTCTTGTTCATAACTCTCTTGAACAAAACCCGCATCAATCAATGATTTTAAAATATATTGAACAGTAACACCATTAACAAGGGAATCTCTCTCAACAAGCCAACCTAATTGTTCATCCCATTTTATTTGAATTTTAGGATAATTTTTATCATTTGTTCCATTCCATCGATCAAACTCATCTTGATTACGGATAATTAAACCTTTATCGATTCTACCGCTTTTAGCGCCATTAGAGTTTGTAGTGATGTATAATATTTTTGGGATTTCTGTAATACCAGGATGTTCATACCGATACCAACGCGAAATAAATTCTTTACGCTTTTTAGGCGTTAATCTTTGTGACTGTTCTTGAATCCCTTGTAGAGCTCTATCCCAAAGCATTTGTCCTTGTAATCTATTCAGTCGTTTTTCTCCTTCTTGTTCCCCATAAAAACTATCCATGACTTGCTGCACACGATCTTGATATTCTTTAAATATAGCCTGCTCATTAGCCTCCTTAAACACATAATATAGAGCTGATGCGATTAGATTCATTGTTGATAATTTGAGTGTTCTCGTTCCCAATTCTACGAGATGTTGTTTCTTTAATTCAAAGACCTGATCTTCATCACCTGCTTTATAAGATATTTCTTGAGCTTCCCATGCTTTATCTTCACTTGCTAAATAAAACTTAAGTGATTCTAGTAATACTTCTTGAACAAGACTTGTTTGTAATCTTTCTAATTTTCCAGCACTCGCATTTTGAACTAGTTTTCCCTGATCTAAATAAAGCAGGCGCTCAAGGTGACGAATCTCGTGCCATGTGAGTCTCAACCCCTCTACAGTTAGCAAGTCTTCTAACTCTTGAGGTTTCATATTGAGATCGCGTGCCATAAGCGCCAAATCACCCTGATAATTTTCAGTCAACACATCATCAAGGGCCTCGCGCACACCTTCATAATCATTTTTAGGTTTTGGCTCAGATTCTCGTTCAGCCTGCCGGCGGCGCATAGCTGCTCTTAACTCACTTTCCTTCGCCCGCTCTTCCGTATTAACAGGTTCTTGAGTGGCTAAACTATAAAGAACACCTGGTTGCGGAATCATGTGGCGCATGCCAAGGACTTCGCGATAGGATACAATATGATTATCATAATACTCATCTTCAATATCAATGAGACGTCTTAAAGGAATTTTTATAATGTGGCCGCCATCATCAACTTCACCGGCGTGTTCGTGAACCCGGTCTGGACCGGCGGCGGCCGCCCGCCGAGGGGATATACCAGCTCTGCATCCAACGGTTGGGACGGGACCTATCTGTTGCCGCTGTATGTCGACCCGTTCGGCGTCGAGGGCAATCGTCAGTCACCTGACCTGCGCACCATCTCGACGGGATACGATCCGAAGTTCCAGGCCGAGAACGACATCTTCCAGCTCAATCTGGAATGGGACCTGACGCCGGGCCTGACCCTGCATTCC
>JAHJDR010000338.1 GCA_018812345.1 bacterium
CTTGTTTTGTGTTTTATTCTTTGGCGCAAAAAAATAACGCCACAGACAGCAGGGATCTTAACCGGATTTAAAAAGACGATGCTATATTTTGCTTTCTTTCTCATCGGTATTTATGGGGGGTTTGTTCAGGCAGGTGTGGGATTTATTATTATTGCTACACTGGCTTATTTTACACCCTTTGATCTGATTCGAATAAATGCGATCAAAATATTTGTGGTATCTTTTTATATGTTAGTGTCGTTAGGTGTTTTTATTTATTATGATAAAATACACTGGCCCGCAGCGATCTTTTTAGCGCTGGGCACAGGTCTCGGTGGATGGTTAGGGGCGAAAATTAGTGTAAAACGTGGAGAAGGTATTGTTAAGGTTGTGTTGGTAATTGCGGTATTGAGTTTTGTTTGCAAACTGATTTTTTTCTAATCAGCGAAAAGTTTTTCCACAAAATCATCTGGATTAAATGGTTTTAAGTCATTAATTTTTTCTCCCAGTCCCACATAGCGAATCGGGAGCCCTGTTTGTTCGACAATGGAAATAATAATGCCGCCTTTGGCAGTGGCATCAAATTTTGTTAGGATAATTCCGGTTAAGGGAATGGCTTCTAAATAGATCTTTGCCTGCGAAAAGCCGTTTTGACCTGTTATGGCATCAACCACGAGAAAAATCTGATCAGGAGCCCTGTTTATTTCTTTTTCTGACATGCGAACCATTTTTTTAAGTTCATTCATGAGATTTGTTTTTGTTTGTAAGCGTCCCGCTGTATCGACCAGAACAATATCTATGTTTTTTGCTTTTGCTGATCTCAGACCATCCACAATAACACTTGAAGGGTCAGCGCCTGTTCGACCACCTATGAAGGCGACATCATTTTTCTCAGCCCATATACGTAGCTGATCAACCGCAGCGGCTCTGAAGGTGTCGGCGGCAACAAGCATGACTTTATGGCCCTCGCTTTTGAACTGACAAGCTAGCTTTCCTATTGTTGTTGTTTTGCCACTGCCATTAACCCCTGCAAGATAGATAACATACGGTTTGTTGTCGCTATTGATTGCAAAGGTTGTTTTGGGCGTTAATATATTAGCGATTTCATTTTTCAGAAAATAGAAGAAATCTTGTTTTGTTTTTAGGTTCGTTTTGGTCATTGCGGTGTTCAAGAGCCTTTCTGTTGCGGTGATGCCAACATCAGCTCCGAGGAGGATCTCTTCTAATGCGGGGATTGTCTCATCAATGCTTTTTGTGCTTGAGAAAAAAAGCTTTTTTACAGAAAGGGCAAAGTTTTTTTGTGGGTCAAGGAGCCGTTCTTTTTTTTCTTGTTTTGTGTTTTTTTCTTTTCTTTTCCGGTCAGAAAAAACCAAGAGAAGACAGAGAAAGAGCAATAGAGCGGTTATATAGTCTTGATAATACAATGCACAGAGTAAAGGAGTCATAATTTATGGCTTAAGGCTTAGGGCTCAAGGCTTAAGGGTAAAAAGTATAAGTTTAAAATGTCTTTTTAAGGCAGTCTTTTTTAAACAGCAATTAAATAAAAGCAAGTAAATTCAAAATTTTACTGGTATTATTATCTGAAATCGATTAAGTTTTTTAGCACTAATTTGTAGTAACTATAAGTAACCAAGATAGAAGGGGGAAATGTGAAATTTATAAAAATTACATTTATTCTAATGTTTCTCTTTGTTATCGGTTGTGCCACGACTGAAACAGGGAGTCTTGAGGCTGCCAGATTTGCTTTAGACAAAGGCAATTATTCTAAGGCCATCACAGAAGCAACAGAAGCTTTAAGCGCTAATCCCGACAATTATGATGCTGCTCGTATTTTAGCGAGCGCTTATTTAGGCCGTAGCGGGATTGATTATTTAGATTTAGCTGAAGGTGCTCTTGATTTGGCAAATAATGACGACGTATCTAACTTCCAACAAATTGCCGATGTACTTCCTGAGACAGCAGATGTTGATGATTTGCGAAGTGCCATTGAGACGCTAGAAGCTCTCGATGGGATTGATGCAACGTCATTTACAGATGATGTCTTAGCTGATTGTGCTTTTGACTCTGGCCTTATGCAGCTTATTGAACAATTTGCTCTAGGTGTATATGGTTCAGACTATTTTGGCACATTTGATGTGGAAGGAATCACAGCCACAGATCGCGGTAATGTTTTAACAGACCTTATCCGGTTTGATAATCGTCTTATAGCTGCTGGTGTTGATTCTACAGAAGATTGGCTTGAAGAGGTTCGTCAAACATTTTGTATTCTAGAACCTATTTCTGCAGGTGAAGGGTTTACTCTTGCTGAATACCAAGCCTTTGTGGGCTGTGAGCTTGATGAGAATCCTGACACATTTGATACAGCATCGTTAACAGCTGACATTGCAACTTGTGATGATGTAAATCCTGAAAATCAGGGTGCTGCTGTTCAGGCATGTTATAGTCAAAATACTTCATTATAATTAAATTATTAAAGGGGGAAGCCTCATGTTTAAAAAAATAATACCCATAATGCTTTTGCTAGTTTGTGTTATAGTTTCCGGGCTTGTTATTTGCCAGGATGTTCAAGCACAAACTCTTGTACAGCGTTCATCTCCTCGCTTGATGAAGGGTGTTCGTCCTCTCGGTATGGGCGGTGCTTTTGTAGCGGTTAAAGGCACAGATGAAAACGCTATTTTTAACAATCCTGCAGCCATTAATGATTATGAGAAAAAATTCCATTTTCAATTTCTTTTACCCACAGTGGAGTTTTCTTATAAATCATTAGACTACTTCATTAATGAAATCCCAGATCTTGCTAGTGATATTGATGATCAAAACACAGATGGTGGAAAAATCAATGCCTTTGACAACTTTGCAGCAACAAACACTGGTCGCTATGAAGAGGTGGGCATTCGTGGTAATGTTGCTGTTATGATGCATAAATACATTACAGCAGCCTTATTCTATGAAACGCATGGCGTTATTGCTTTGCTGAATCCTGCTTCAAGCACCATTGATCTTGAAGTCATCGGTCAGGCTGGTCTGATGTTAGGGTCTGCCTATAGCTTCTTTGATGACCATCTCCAAGTTGGTTTGGGTGTGAAGTTTATTGAGCGGTACTTAGTTGATGAAACCATTACACAGCGTGAAGTGATTTCAACGGATAGTTTCGAAGATATTCTTGATTGGAAACGTTTTGGTTTTGGTATTGGTGTTGATGTTGGTATTAAAGGAACACCGCCAATTAAAGGCAAGGTTTGGGAATATTTAAAGCCCATGTTTGCTTTTACCGTTCAAGACATTGGTCACACACGCTTCTTTGCTGGTGATGATGTTGGGCGCCAAGATGAGTCTATGACTTTTGGTTTGGCTGTTCATCCAGATTTTTGGAAGCTTAAATCTATTCTAGCCATAGATGTTCGTGATCTGGAATATCGAGGAGATTTCTTAAGCAAATTTCATGCAGGTTATGAACTCACCTGGCCAGAGCTTAGCAAAGTCTTACGCTCTATTTCAGTGCGTCTTGGTGTTAATCAACAGTATGTAACAGCGGGTATGGGACTTGATTTCAAATACTTCAAGTTTAACTTTGCTACTTATGGTAAAGATATTGCTCGCCGTACAATTCAAAAAGAGTCACGCATGTTTGCTTTTCAGCTAGCAGCAGGATTCTAAATAGTTTTATTACTAAGGAGAGAAAGGCCCCGGTACTGTTTTGTGCTGGGGCTTTTTTTGTTTTTTTATGCATATAAAAAAACAATTCTGCGAAGTTTTAACGAAGCAGAATAACGAAGCAGAATAACGAAGCAGAATAACGTAGCAGAATAAACGAATTGAGTTAGGAATTAATGTAGGAAGGCTTGCTAGGATTTTTTAATAAAAAACATCGTGTGGTGTTGCGCGATCACTTGTTTTTTTTAGGTCTGTTTGATCAGGGTCTATTTCAATATCTTCTTCAATAACTGTTATTTCAGTTGAGTTAGGCCTGCTTGTATTAAGAGCCGTTGGATTTTGGCTGCTCAGGTCTGAAATTTGAAAATAGCTGTGATCAAGAATCTTGGGAGTGATGAAGATCATGAGTTCTTTACTTTCCTTGACTCGGCGTGTGCTCTTAAACAGCCACCCAAGGACAGGGACCTTGCTGATGCCTGGAATGCCTTTTGTTTCTCGTGTGGAGCTGGCTCTTAATAAACCACCAATGACAGCTGTTTCACCATCAGGCACAAGAACTGTTGTGGAAGCGGTGTTATCTAAGATTGAAGGAATGCCATCTACCGTTCGTGAAAAGTCCGCCTCACTTTGAATGGCCTCAATCTCCATTTTAATCATTTTATTTAGTGTGATTTGTGGTGTAACAGAAAGCTCAATACCTGATTCAATTGCCTGAACAGTTGGTCCTTCGTCTGCCCCTCCCTCAACCTTTACATACATTGTGATACCGCTTCTTATGCTAGCGGGTTTGTTATTAATAGTTGTAACATTGGGCTTAGAAATAATTCTGATTTGACCGGTTGATTCAGCAGCACCTAATTGCATTTCTAAATTGCTGTTGCCAGGAAGGCGGCC
>JAHJDR010000339.1 GCA_018812345.1 bacterium
CGTCCAATTTATGACACACTTGTTTATACAAAAGTGTAAAGTGTAAAGCTAGGTTTACACTAAGTGTTAAGTAATCTTTACACTTTAATCGGACCGATGGGCCGACGGATCTACGGACCGATGTTTATGAACATTTATCGGGATTATTTTACTAAAGTTGCGCAAAAATGTTGGGCCAATGGTATATAAAACAACTAGTCTGCTGTTTTGACATACTTAATTAACCCTCTGATATAATTAGATGTTTTTAAAGCATTCTCAGATAATGATTCAAACGTATCAGCTGATATATAATCAACATCTCTGGCTATGTATAAATGTGATCGAGTTTCGGAACATGACCTGCTGGCATAACCCAAGAAACGTAAATACTCTAGCTTGCTCGTAGCATGGTATCCTTCAGCAATATTAGCCATAATAGATACAGCTGACCTTCTGACTTGATCTTTTAAACCATAATCTTTTGAAAATAGCTCTCCATTAGTCGTCCTATATATATTCTTAACTAAACATCTTGCTTCTTGCCAACAGTTCAGATCTTCAAAAATTTTCATGATAACCCCCTTGAAAAGTATTTGATCACAGTTTCGATTATCAAGACTTGAGTGTTTCTTTTTTTATATTTTTTCCATCGGCCCTTCGACCCAGTCATGCCACGTCGAAGCCTTTGGCGAAGACGGGAGGCCCATCGGACCATTGGACCATCGGCACAACGAACCCAAATATCCGTCCAATCCTTAACACACTTCTGTTCAGCACACTTAACAGTGCAATAATAAATCTCTCACAAAACAAACTAGCACATCATAATCATTGATCATTATTTTTTACAGTCCTTGGCACCAGTCTTGCATAAACAAGAAGCATGAAGAAATATTTTGTTACACTCATACTCACATTCTTTCTCGCATACCCTTGCTTTGCTCAAGAAACGCCGTCACCAACTGACACCAGCAATACCAGCACCTCAGACACAGGTTCCTATCTTATCATGGGAAGTGGCGGTACAAGTAGTGCTGGTGGTCAAAGTATTACCACTGATGAATTCACAGGGGCTGCAACATTTAATATTAGTATTCCTGTTCCTCCTGCACGTGGTGGTGTGGAACCGCAACTCTCGTTAAATTATAATAGCTTTAATAAAAATCCCAATAGCTGGGTTGGTTATGGTTGGGAACTTAATGTGGGCATGATTGAACGCACAAGCACAAACGGGCATACTGATTATTACGATGGGGCAAATTTTCAAGTAAATCTCAATGGCCAAAAAGAAACACTCACCTTGGTTAATGCTAACATTGATGCCTCTTCTTTATATGGCCTCACTGTTCTGGCTGGTTCAGACGTTGATGAGTACCGCGCTAAAATTGAAAATGCCTTTAACATTTATCTACATTTCCGTAACACCTCTGATCCCCTGCTCACTACAGATCAGGGCTGGGTTATTATTGATAAAGGGGGAACACGCTACTACTTGGGTTCTACAAATCAAAGTCGCGTACAAAAAAGTTCTCATTGGATAAAACAATGGCTACTTGATGAAGTAATTGATGCGAATGGTAACACACTGCAAGTCACTTATGACGATGAAAAATACTTAGAAACAATAACCTATCAAGATATAGAGATTGAATTTTATGTCTCTGATTTGGTTAATCCAGGCTCTTACTATCCATACTACCGAGAACCTTTTTACAATGCTGATGAACAAGAACACATTAATAAAAGGCTCAACACAATTAACATCAAAGAAAATGGCACCACTATTCAGCATTTTAGTTTTGATTATACTTATGCAGACAAAAATAATTTTCGCCATTTAAATACTGTTGAACAATGCGACGGTAATCCTGCTAACCCAAGTTCTGAATGCCTGCCAGAAACAACGTTTAACTATTATGAAGACGCAGAGGCAAAATGGGAAACAACGGGCAATTATAATCGTCAAGCCAGCACGAATAAGGGTAACTACGTGGATGGCATGGTTGATTATGACACACAGTTCATGGACATGAATGCCGATGGCCTTGTTGATAAAGTTGTGGCCATCCGTGATAGTGATGAAGTTTATGTTTATTATAATAATGGTAATGATTTTGTCTATATCTCAGGAAAATCAGATTGGACTGATCCTTTTTATCCTATTCTCTGTCCAGACATAGAAGTTGATAATGAATTTTTAATTTGTCGCGGTCAACTGACTTCACATCATTTCTCTGAAGGGTCCTCACATCAGTGGCAATACCTCATGGATATAAATGGCGACAATCTCCCTGATCGTGTGCGTGCTATTGAGTGCACCGGTTGTGCTGACGATACAAAACAAGCTGATTTAGAAATTGCTTTTAACACAGGTAATGGGTGGAGCACATCAACCGTGGTCTGGCGTGACCCTGCCATTGATTCATTTCCTGGCATGTCTGATAATGGTAAGTTCTTCATGGATTTTAATGGTGATGGCCTGCTGGACCGTGTTGTGATTAATGTTCTCGAGATAACCAATGAAGGTACGATTTGGGCTGATGGTTTTAATGTTTATTATAATAATGGCTCTGGTTTTGATCAAACAGGTGTGTTTTGGCAAGATCCTTTACATACAGAATTTGGCCAAGAGAGTTTGGGGCGTCTGAATGTCACTGATGGGTCTGGCACAAAAGCCACGATTAGAGACTTTAACGGAGATGGTCTTCCAGACCGCATGGCAGTGGGTTCTTTTCAAGATGGTGATGGTAATGATTTAGGGACTGGCATTCATGTTTATTTGAATCGCAATGGTTTAGCATGGGCCCAACCAGAAGAAAATGGTGCTGTTAACGAGGTTGATCACATCATGATTGTAGATAAGGCCACTGAAGATAAAGGTTACATAAATGCCACTCATGACTGGATTGACATGAATGCAGATGGTTTTTTGGATCGAATTGAAGGAGATGAAGAAAATGGTGAATTTACCATCTTCTATTTCAAAGGTATTACGCCCACAACAAGTGCTGATCAATTAACAAATGGCGAAACTGTGGAAGACCCCATTGTCGATGGCAGTGATAGCTGTGATAAAGCAGGTTATGTTTACAATATTCGCGAATCCAATAATAACTTACGTGGTTTTTGGCTCACGCACACCATGACTGCAGATTTTAATGGCGATGGCTATCCTGATCGCTTGGCCATTAACAATTGTGAACTTAACTCTAATAATAAACATTATCAGTTTTATCCCTTTAATAATAATGGCATCACTTATTCTGACTCACCCACCAAATGGGATTATAAAAAAGTCCCTCAACCTGATGGCGCCTTACAATCGGTTTCCAGTGGTGCTGGCATGACAACGGTTATTGAATATCTCCCCTCTTCCTGGCCTAGACGCTGGAGTGCCATTAATTCAAACCTTCCCATCACACATCGTCACCTGCCCTTTAATCTATTCTTAGCCCATAAGATTTACACAAGTGATTACACCATGAATCCTAATGATGAAAACACCTTTGTAGAAGCATCACGTAATGCAGGCATGCGCTGGATGACCTATGAGTACCGAGGAGGAAACTTTTTTGTTAAAAATGCTATCGACACTGATGGCAATGGTGTGCCAAATGAAAATCGTTTTGCAGAGTTTAATGGGTTTCAATCTATAGAAAAAACAGTGCACAAATCCACAGGGGAAACTTGGGATGACATCATCACCACAACCTATTACCATCAAGCTCTCAGTGATTACGATACAATAAGCGCTTCTGACGAAACATATTTTCAAACACTCGCTTACAATCACTTAGCCTTATCTGGAAAGCCCTATTACACCCAAACAAAAGTTGGGGGTATTTTACGTTCATGGCAAGAAAGTGATTACACGGTTGATCTTATTTCGTCTTCAGATATGTTTAACTGTGATGGCATTTGCTTTCCCAGACTCACAACTCTTGTTAAATCTTTTCAAGAAAACCTTGTCTCCCCACAAAAAACAAGCTCTGTGAGTTTTAATTATGACGCTTATGGCAATATCGCAGAAGAAAATTATTATGACAGCAATGGTAATGAAATCATCACCAAATCGACTTCTTATTATACCCCCACAACGTTTGCTCAAGAATTACAAATACGAAACCGCCCTGAAGAACAAAACAAAGAGCAATCTGGCACAGTTTATCGTAAAAAAGATTTTGTCTATGATAGCAAAGGCAATCCTTTGGAAGAAAACAGTTGGATCAGTGGATAAAATTATGCCACAGTAACACGCAATTACTTTACAAATGGTAACCTGCAAACCATGACTGACATTGACAGCGTGACCAAGTCGTTTATCTATGATGTTAATAATTTATTTCCCACTCAAGAAAGCATGACCCTGCCCTCAGGTAATACGCTCACTACAACAAGAGATTACAATCGTATTTTAGGAAAACCTAATGAAGTCATAGCAAGCACAAGTGTCGCCACTCGTACAGAACACGATGGTTTTGGCAGACCACTTGTTGAATATGTACGTAGTAGTACCGGCACAGAGACTGAAGTTAAATCCTATGCATATGAATATATCATAGCTGATGTCGAAGACTGGGAAAATATCACTTTACTCAAAACTTCTGTATTTGAACCACAACCTGATTATTCTGACACAAACACAACCCCCATGATCATCACTTATTCAGATGCCTCTGGATTTGTGTTACAAAAATGTGCTTACACAGAAGATGC
>JAHJDR010000340.1 GCA_018812345.1 bacterium
CTCCTGCTTGTACAAGATCAGATATTTGATTTGCTTGAAATATTTTCTGCATGAAAAGAGCTGCTTCAGCAGCTGCCTGAGCATCATCAAAAGTCGCCATAATAGAATCGCCAATGGTCTTAATAACATCTCCATTGTATTGCATGACAATATCACTGAGCATAGACATCGCATCAGTCATGAGTGTTTTGGCTAGTTGATCTCCCAGAGAATCATAAAAGGATGAGCTATCAGCTATATCAACAAAGAGAACGGCTTTTGTGTCTTTTATACTTTGCATATTGTATAGATTACACTGTGCTACAAGAAAACATTAGTGATATCAAGAAGATATTTTTATTATTATTCTATGATATCATCCTCATCACGTTGAAAACGGCTCAGGTCTTGATCTGTATCCGAAAACAAAGGCCCATCATCTTGGGCGTCTAAGCGTGTCAGGTCTTGTCGGCGTAGGAAATCTGGCATGAGAAAACTTGGCGTTTCATAAGAAATTAAATCTAATCGAAAAGCAGCCCGCGTGACAGCCACATACAGCATATTGCGAGCTCTATGATCGCTAGAGGGATAATTTTTGTGGGAAGGGTTAAATATCAAAACACTTGAAAACTCTAACCCCTTAACTTGTTTGACATCTGTAACCGTAATTCCGGGTGTAAAGGCAAAATGCTTTTCATCACCCAGTCGTATGCCACGCGTTCCTAACTTAATAAGGGCATCATAAAGTTGGCGCGCCTCTAAGGGAGATTCACAAATAACAGCGCCAATGGTCTGCCTATTTTTTCCCAAGACATCATCGAGCCAATTTTTAGCACACTGAACAGCGTCTGAAAAAGTATGTGTGATCGTCAAAACAGGTTCAGGACCAAATTTTGGTGTCATCTCCAACTCTTCTTCCTGAAGATGTGGATTGCGAATGGATTCCGCCAATTCATATATTTGGTAGGTCGAGCGATAAGCCACTTTCAAATTAAGAACATCAACACCTGGCAAACAGGCATCACAAAGCAATTGCTCCCAAGATGAAAGCTCTGTGTTTGCATAAATCTTCTGACCCATGTCCCCTGCGAGTGTGAGTTGTTTTTTGTCTTCAAGCGCATTGAGTAATACGCGTATCTCAAGGGATGAAAAATCTTGTGCTTCATCAATAACAAGATATTTTAAACGGGTAGGATATTTCGTTGATGAATAATATCCCTTACGCTCATCCAAAATTGCTAGCAATAAAGCCAGATCAGCTTGATCAAACCACCTTTTTTCAATCTGTGTGCCTAAGTACTGTTTAATTGTACCACCTTGCCTGTCCTTGTCTTGATGAAAAAAATCTAACAAAACAAAGGGGGGCTCTTTTCCTGTATGGTGTGCTTTGATATAGGATATCAAACGTTCATGCGTGGCAATTGACGCTTTATATTCTAGTATTTCTGAATCGTTAACAAGGCGTTCGAGCTGAAAAGCACGCCCCAAATCTTGACTGATAATGCTTGTTGCCCATTCTCGAAAGGTTACAATAGACACATTGTTAATACCTAATTCTGGCAACACATGTTTCACATAAGCCTTAAGACTATTGTTATAAACAACAACTAATGTGCTCTCCTCTTTTGCTTCTGAATTTCCTTCAAAAAGAAGCCATGCCAATCGATGTAAGGCTACTGTTGTTTTTCCTGTACCCGCAGAACCATGAATAATGACGGGTTTATCTGTTTCAGTACTAATCAAACAAAACTGTTCCGGCGTCAACAAAGACAATATTTGTTGTAAATAACCCTGTTCCTCTGGAACCTTGAGAGCTCCCTCTTGTCTATATTCTTTTAAAAGCTTTTTAATTTTTTCTTTGTCCTTAAGAGAGAATGTTGTTGTTTTACTTTTCACATGACGGTGCCATGTTCCATGACTTTGCACAAAACTCACTTCTTTTAACTCGATAGAAGATAAGATGTTTTTTTTACCCACATACGCCCGTCGTAACTTAATGTCTCCCGTACGCTCTAACCCTGCTATTTCCGTTTCAAAATGGGCACCTTCTTCATAATCATAATAAAGTCGCGATATAGGAGCTTTACGCCAATCAATGATTCTCTGCTCGGGAAAACCGGCAATACCTAACTTAAACTCAACATCACGACCCTTTTCATGATAAACAACACGAGCAAAATAGGGCTGCTCCTCTAACAATGATAGGCCATGACTTTGTTCTTTTCTGAGCTTTGCCAACCCATGAGCAACACTCTCATCACTTTGAAGCGCTTGTTTATCTTCATCGCGTCTGGCATTTACGATCTGGCTAGTTAGCTCGCGAGCAAGCTGCCCATCATCTGAGAATTGCTTGTACTTAAGATTTTTTTCTTTGGTGATGGCTTCGTGTGTCTTCTCATAGCGCACAACTTCATCTTCGATAAGTTCTTTGTCTTGTTTTGTCAGTTCTTTTGTCATTGTCTTGTTGTTCTTTTATTCGTTATAAACTAATTATTTCTTCATGAAAAAGCTAAAAACACTTATCGTTTCAGCCTATCACAAGGAACTAAAACCTTTTTGTAACTTAAACATTAAAAATCCTATCATCAAAGATAATATCGCCTATTTTACCTCTCGTGTAGGCGCTGTACCTGCCACATACCATCTAACACAATTTCTTACAAAATTTAAACCTTCTTTCATTATTAGCCTTAACACAGCGGGCATTATCAACTCAACAAAACTCACAATAGGCGATGTTGTCCTGGCCAAAACACTGACTCCCTGCTCACACCTTAAAGAAGTCTACAGCCCTCAACTTATAAAATCCATAAAAACAAAACCAAGAAAACACTTAGAAGAACTTGGCCTGTACATGCCAAAACTGAAAACGGTTAATGTTTTTTGTCCTCAAGACATCAGCGCCTCTACACGCCTTAAACGAGAATTATTATCTGTTGGTCATGACGTGGAAACCATGGAAGCTTATGCTTATCACTATGTAGCAAGACAATTTAATATTCCCATTATTTCCATCCTAGGACTAACGAACACAATTGGCCCTAAAGCCCATAATGAGTGGCGAGATCACGAGGAATGGGTGTGTGAGAAGATGGCTGTCTTGATTAAGAACTGCGTTCTACGTTAAGCCCTTTTTCTTTAAAGTAATCTCTCATTTTACTAATGAGACGGGTTTCAATTTGACGTATTCGCTCACGCGTAATCCCATAGGAATCAGCAATCTCTTGAAGCGTTTTGGGAACTTCCGCAAAAAGTCTTTTTTGAAAGATTTCCTTCTCTTTCTCTCCCAAGCCCTGAGTAAAAGCGTCAAGATTTTTTAATAATATTTCTTTTAACTCTTTTTGTTCTACCTGCTCTGAAGCAGAATCTTCTGGAATAGGAACAAAATCCATATTGAGAGCACCTTCAAAGCCCTTGCGAGGGGCATCAAGCTCTACTTCACGCGAAGACAATCTCTTTTGCATTTCAATAACTTCTTTTTCCTTCACATCCAATCGTTCTGAAATAATTTGTGCGGAAGGCACAAATCCCATCTGCTCAACTTTTTCTTTTTCTTTCATGAGATTAAAAAATAGTTTTTTCTGAGCTTGTGTTGTGCCAATTTTTACCAAACGAAAATTATCAAGAATAAACTTGAGGATGTAGGCGCGCACCCACCAAACAGCATAAGAACTAAAACGAACACCACGATCGACATCATATTTTTGAACAGCACGCATTAACCCAAGATTTCCCTCTTGAATGAGATCAAGAACATTATAAAAAGCACTCTTGTATTCAGAAGCTATTTTTGCCACGAGCCTTAAATTTGATAAAACTAGTTTCTGTGCCGATTCACGGTCACCATGTTCTCGATAGTGCTTGGCCACTTCTTTTTCTTCTTCTGGAGACAAAACAGGATACTGACTAACTTCAATAAGGTATCGTTTAAGAGGGTCTAGGGGGATGAGCTCTGAAGGCTTCCGCACAACAGATAGTTGCTGACCAGAAATAGGCACTAAACTTTTATTTGCATGAGAGGCTTTTTTTGTTTGTTTACTCTTTTTGATCATGACCCATCTTTTCTAACGATTTCCATTCTTCAAAACCTTTCAAAAACAACTGTCTAAAATCTTGTTGTGCTAAAAAGACCTCTTTGGACCCTGCGCGCTTAATAAATGAACTCATTATATCAGGCCCTGTCTTGCCTACAGAGATACGTTCAATTTCACGATTGTCAATATCATAAAGTTTTATATGAAGTGAATGCTCATTAATTTCAAACTGTGCGGGATCACCGCCTCCCTTTGAAATGGGGTGAAGAGCAGGCAAGGCAAACAAGTATGTTATCGCTTTACTCACGTACTCGATATTTGCCAGACTAAAATCATTATCTTCTTCCAGCAAACTCACTCCTTTTTCCTTTTCCAGGCGTTGTACAAGCTCATTTTTTATCCGCTTAACATGCCAGACACCATCAATTTTTTTAAATAACATTCCTAAGGTAAAATGGTTAACCTCAAAAGAGTAAACGCTGTCTTGCTCAAATGACATAAACGCATCCCGCTGCTTTATCTCGCTAGCAGGATTTCTGAGCACGAAAAACAAACCAATTCCCAGGGCAAAAGCCAAAATAAACAAAATGATAATTTGTTTTTGCATGAAACCCGTTACTTTTTATAGGTATATTTTTTGGAAACACTTCCTTTTTTTCCTGAAATCTTATCATCAATTTGAATAACGAAAGTGTATTCTCCCTCTAAATCACTGGGCAACATTTCAAGACTCATACTAATGGGTAAGAGATCATTTTGAAAAATGCTCTTATCAATATTTTCTTCCACGATAAGATCAGGGGCCCAACGGTGAATTTTTCCATCAGGACCAATGACAAGCAAGTTTCCTGAAATAGAATACTTGCCATCACTCTTTGCCTGTAACCCCGCGACATAAGTATGATAATACGCTTTTTGTTGTGCCTTATAAACGGGCGCCGCCGCTTCTTGGCCCCATTTTTCCATGCTCATATAATCATTTGCCATGGTCAACTCTCCAGCAGCAAAACTATTATTTGAAACACAAATTGCCAATGCCAAAACAATAATAAAAACACTCAATCGTTTGTTATTCATAAATACCTCATGTTTAAAGAACTAACATATTGATCTTATTATTAATTACTATGGGGGCGTCCGTCAAAGGGTAAATTCTTAAGATATTGACTTTAATCACTTAATTGAACCATAAAACAGTTTAAAATAACATATAACATCCTTATGAGGGGAAATTATGCAACACTGTAAACAAAATAAATTATATCCTTATATTATAGCCATGAGCTTACTGTTTATTATCTCCTGCTCAACAAATCAGCCAACTCAAAAAATCGTAATAGAGTCTCCCGCACAACACCTGAGCAATACTACTTACAATCTTTATTTTCATTTTAGCGAAGAGGGCCCTCAACCTAAATATTTTGTAAAATCTGAGGTCCTTTTCGAGCTCAATACTGTTTCTCAAGACATCGCTTTTAATCTAATCAATGCCAATATAAATGAGCTGATAGTCAATAATAAAACAATTGAGGTGCCTCATTATAATGGCAAACAACTCATTATTGCACAAAAGAACTTAAATAAAGGGGCCAATACAATTATAGCTAACTTTTCGGCAAACTATTCGAAAGACACAGCAGGTCTCGTTCGCTATCAAAATGAAAAAGATCAACTCGCCTATATTTATACAGAAAAGAATCCCTCTACGCTTGCTTACTTAACACCATACATCCCTCAAGAAAATACTGCCTCTGTTTTTAATATTGCTGCTGAAACCCCTGAGAATTGGCGCATCATCACGATGAGCTCTTTTACCAATGCGAGCTTGCCGAATAAGGGCCATCGCCTCTCTCTCTTTGCCCCCACAAAACAAACACCGTCACAAAATCTCACTCTTATCGCAGGTCCTTTCACCAGCACAAAAAGCATCCTAAACAAACTGGCTCACCTCTGGTTACAGGAAAATCAAAATACAGCAACGGAGCCAGCCAAAACATTATTTAATGATTACATTAATTACACAACAGACGTGGCCCAAGAACACAGTGATGCATTGTCTCTAGAACAGCCAACAGCTAGTGCGGACACCATTGCCCCCACACCAATAAGTACAAGAACAGTTCTCGCCAAGAAAAGTTTTTTTGAACATTTACAGAAAATCGCCACGGTCCCCTGTTCAAAACAAACACAAGCCACGCTTGACGCCTTCATTAAAAACAACCCCACCCTTCCGGAGGTTTTGAAAAATAACTTTTTGGAAACGAAAAAGGAATTTGAAACATGCTCAACACTAACACGCTAGGCGCGCCAGACGCTAGCACGATAGACGTCGTTAGACCCTGAGCTTGTCGAAGGGCTAGACGCTAGACGATAGCACGCTCTTACACTGGCGAATCAAAAAGATTTTCAATGTCTGATAGTGACAATCTCTTTAACCAACTGGTTTCATCTGTAATCAATGAATCAGCGAGCTCTTTCTTGCGTTGCTGCATATTATGAATCTTTTCTTCAATCGTATCACGCGTTATCATGCGGTATACAAAAACAGGTTTATCTTGACCGATGCGGTGGGCACGATCTGTTGCCTGGTTTTCAACAGCAGGATTCCACCAAGGATCAAAGTGAATAACATAATCAGCGCCTGTGAGATTAATACCAACACCACCTGCTTTTAAACTTAAAAGAAAGATTTTTATATCATCATTCTCTTGGAATTCATCAATAACAGCCTGTCGATTCTTTGTTGAACCATCAAGGTAAACACTTTCCCAACCAAACTGGTTAATACCTGTCTGGATGATTTGTAGCATTTCCACAAACTGACTAAAAAGAAGAATGCGATGACCTTCTTCAATAACCTCTTCAAGAAAAGGAAATAACTCTTGAATCTTTCCAGACTCATCAAAAGGAGCATTCATATCTTTATTGACTAAGCTAGGATGGCAACAAATTTGTCTTAATCTGAGCAAGGCCGTTAGAATTGAAAAGTAACTCTTTTCCATGCCCTTTGAGTCAATTGTTTTAAAGATCTCAGATTTAGAGTACTCTGCAATTTCTCTGTAAAGATTCTTTTGCTTTTCTGTAAGCTCACAATAGTGAAGCGTTTCTGTTTTAGGCGGTAACTCTTGAAGGACCTGATCTTTTGTCCTGCGTAATATAAAAGGCATCAGTTTTGTTTTGAGTTCATTCCTGCGATCATGATTATTTCCCTTTTCAATGGGTTGCGCCCAATAACGTTTAAACCCTGTTTGGGACATGAGAAATCCTGGCATCACAATTTGAAAAATAGACCAAAGCTCCATCAAACGATTTTCAATTGGCGTTCCAGAAAGAGCTAATTTGTATTTTGCTTTAATCTGACAAAAGGCTTCATGTGTTTTTGTTCGGTGATTTTTGACTTTTTGTGCTTCATCCATGATCAAATAAAACCACTGTCTCTTGGCATACTCTTCTAAATCACGTTGAATCAGAGGATAGCTTGTAATGATAAAATCATTGTCATCAACATCTTTAAAATTCGCTGAGCGATTTTTTCCCACGAGAGCAATAACCTTGAGATCAGGAGCAAAACGATTACATTCTCGCATCCAGTTTTCGACGACTGATGTAGGACAAACAACCAAAGAGGGGTGCTTGCTCGTCTTTCGTTCTTGATTGAGAAAGGCAATTGTTTGAATCGTTTTTCCCAAACCCATATCATCAGCTAATATACCACCAAAACCGAATCGTTTGAGAAAGTTGAGCCAATTCACACCATCATGTTGATAATTTCTGAGTTCACCTTGAAAATCTGCTTGCAATTCTACTTGCTCAATACCCATGAAATTCTGCAAGGCTTTACAAAGATTAGAAGCACCTTCATCCCATTGGCTGCGCGTAAAATGAATATCAGAAAGGGCTGCTATGCGACGTTCTAAATCGGCAGCATCACCCGCATGTAAAACCATAAAGTCACGAGAACGATCAATAGCACTACGTTCGATATAATATTCAAAAAAATCACAGATCTCTGCAGACAATACCGCCATGCTTTTGCCATCGTCAATATTGACAATTTTTCTGAGCCTGTTCTTTGTTTTAAAAATATCATACATGCTCAGCAAATGGCCATTTGCTTTAAAGCTAGGAAAGACAACTATTCGCTCATCTTCATCGAGTTTAACTTCAAAAAAGAGGCTCCAGTCTTTTGTGATAATGCTCTTTTCTGTCAGCTTCTCAAGTCCTTTCCATTGCCACTGCGTTGGCATATTATCCATGATCTCAATAAGAACATTGAAACAAAACTCAGGACTTTTATTAAAAACCATTTGAAGCGAGTAAGGTCTTTTTTCCTTTAATACGGGAGAGGCTGAAGTAATAAGTGATTTTGATTTAGCTTCAAGATCAACATCGCGTTTTATGTATTCACCGGTTGAGCTTTTGGATTCTTTCGAGAAAAACAAAAAAGCATCTTTAATTTCTTTGAGAAGAGGAACCTCTTGGTTGTTGTAACTCACTTTTGGTGTGAGCACGATGCGTTTTGCTTCTAAATCAATATCAATTACAATATGAGGCTTAATGTTTTTTTGAGATTCTTTAACCTTAATATTTGAATCAACTTCAACTTGAATTTCCTGCTTGAGACGCGGGACCTGATTAAAAAGAAAATCATGTGCTTGATTGGCAGATAAACTAAAAGCTCCTTTTTTCAACATTGGCCATTTTCTAAAAATTTCATGGCTCTCAATTTCAAAAATCATATCGCCGTTTCTTACCCAAAGAGGGTTTTCAACAATAAGATCATTTTTGTTTAGGTCTGTTAACTTATCAAAAACCTTGTATTTTACAATGAGCTTTACAGATCCACTCGGTTCTTTTGTTACTTTTAGAATAGGTTTGGCGGGCGTCGGCAAAATGCGTAATTTTTCTCTTTCTTTGCCATAATAAAAGCTGCGCCCTTTAGACAATAAGGATAGAAAAGTGGGAATTTTATGACGCGGAACAACAACACAATGATCTAGAGCTTCAACCGCACATTCATCATAAAGCCACTCGGCAAGATAGCGATCTGTTTGAGAGCGAAATGAATCATCAGACATTTCGTTACGATCATTAACCAGCTTTAAAAGTTTACCATCACCTCGTTTTTGTAAAAAACGTACAACAATTTGATCCTTATTATTTTTTGGAATGGTTATCCAGTAGATCAATCGAATCGCAGCATCTGTTTTACCCAAAGTTAAATCGCCAACTTCATATTTCTTAGCTAGTCTCGACGCCATAAGGAAGCCCCTCTTGTTGATAATGATCTCTCCATGATTAGCAAAAGCTAATCACAGCATGTCTTTTTTCGTTACCCTCAATCTATTATCGCCAACTGACACGAGTTGTTGCGTTAATAATTTTTTTTTGGCGATAATTAAAGGTTCCTATCACAGTTTTGAGTAAAAGGGGGAAGTTTTTCTGGAAAAAATGCAAAAAGCCCTTTTCTGTTGAGTACTTTCACCCTCAACGACTACAGCGGTGAAAACACCCCATTATTTATCAAAGTGGGAAACCGTAACCCAATGTTATTTAATGGTTATGCGGCGGCCACTTGTACCCTGTTGTTTTTATTGGCTTATATATATTGCTTCTTCTCTTTTGTTGGCATCAATTTTGCTTATATTATAAATAGTGTTATAATATATATAGCCCTTTAAGGAGCCGTCTATGAGTTTAAACATACCTTCAAGCTTAAGTGCCAATGACATTTCCCAAATTGAAGCCTATTATGAAAGCACAGATTCAATTATCCAAGATCTCGAAAGCGGGCAAATACCTGAAGGCATTAATGCGGACGACCTTGTTTTATATGTGTTATCACTCACGGAAAACGCCCAATTTTTAGACCCTGATACGCTCAATTATTTATGGGAAGACACAGCTGTTATCGGCGCGCTGCAAGATCTTCGAACAGCAAACTATGGCAGCTCAGAATATGAGTTATTAATTGCCGACATTACAGATTTTTGTGAAGCCGCTGGCTTTTCGGCTATCAGTGATATTGATAATGCCATCCAAGATTATACAGAAAAATATGGCGAACCGGGCAGCGAAACAACAGCTGGGACAACTGATGAACTCATGAATCTCTTAGAGGTTGTGGGTCGTTTCAATCCTGCTTTTGCCTTATTGCAAATAGCCTGGCAACTTGGCCCTGAAATTCAAGAGCTCCAAGAAGAAATCGCCGACAAAGTCGGAGAAACAACAGAGCAAATCTATGATTTTATTGATGACATTGATGGTCACAACCCTGAAGATCCAAGCGACCAAGCAGAAGTACAAGCCATTACTCAAGAACTATCCATGCTCAAGGAAGTTAATAGCGCGTATATGGAGATTAGCAAACTCGCAATCGATATATTAGAAAACATTGTAGAGACATCAAGTCAGGAATTTCAAGTTATTCAGCGTACCATCAGCACAATTAGAAGTAATATTGGTGGTTAGGCGTTTAACTATAATATATGAGAGCAAACAAGTTTCCTTGCCGGAAAAAATGATAGTTGGTATGATGAAACTAAATAGTATCAACATTTTAGCAAAAGTATGTTTTTATGACGGTCAAGAAAAACAAGAACTCTCAAGAAACAAAGATAACCAAAAAGGCAAACAGCCCTAATGTTGATTTGCCTAAGTTCTTTGACAAGTACCCAGAAGCAAAAGCCCGAATGATTGATTACTTGAAAACTGTTCCCGAAGAACAAAAAATTGAACGGTTACGCGAGTTCTTTAAGTTTCTCAATGGCGAAGTAACATGGGGCGAAATCTGTAAGATTTCCAAACGCTTTCAAAAAGAAATTGCACGCATTGCTTATCTGCACTTTAAAATGCAAAAATACGATCAAGCAGAAAAAGTTTTTAAAGCGCTTGCCATTGTTGATCACACAAATTGGTATTATCG
This sequence comes from bacterium, assembly GCA_018812345.1. Taxonomy (GTDB): domain Bacteria; phylum UBA10199; class UBA10199; order UBA10199; family JADGCS01; genus JAHJDR01. The sequence continues at coordinate 10,939 of JAHJDR010000340.1, forward strand.
CGCCGCACTGGGCGCCATATATCATAAAAAGAAGCTTTATGAAAATGCTGTCGATGAATACAGCACCGCCTTATTTTTGAGAGAAGATGAAATTACAAGCCTAGTCAATCGCGGAGAATGCCTGATGATGCTCAAGGATTTTAAAGGAGCGCTTAAAGACTTTGATAATGTGGCGCAGCTCAATCTGCCTGATAAAAATCCTTGGAATATCAGAGCACGGGTTTTAAAACAAAGGGTTCTTGTGGCTAAAGGAGAAAACACAAAATGACAACAGGCGTTACATCCACCAGTTATGATTATAATGCAGCTATGGACAACATCCAAGCTGAAGTTGAAGCTTATTGCGAAGCCAATGGGATTAATGCAGAAGATTATCTTTCCAACTTGGATGGCAACCTCACCATAAATGTATTCGACAATCCAACACTTGCTGCCTATTTTCAACTTGCCTACATGCAGCTTGTAGAAATGCTCTATCCTGAAGTCATTAACAGCATAGAAGCTGAAGTTGGCGCTGTTGACTTTGCAACGCTCTATGAAAGTTGTGACGAAGAATTCAACGCCTTTATCACATCAATTATTCAAGATGACCCAGAGCTCATGGCTCTTTTTTCGATGCAAGCTGGTAGTAGCGATTCAGAAATCCAAGCCCTCTATGCTGAGCTTGCAAAAATGATATCCTCAAGCGACTCAGAAGCTGATGATATGGGCGCAACATTTTATACAGACCAAGCCCGTGATTCCGCAGCAGGCACAAGTCATGAAGATTTCGTCAACTGGCTAGCAGATCAAGAAGACATGTTCACATCTGTTGAAATGTCTATTCTTGACCAACTATCTACTTACGATCAAGCCATATTAGAAATTAAAGCGGCTCTTGAAAATGATGATATCTCTGCAGAAGAATTTCAAGCGGAAATGGAAAACATTATGTTTGGTCGCGAAACACTCATGACCATGTTACAACAAGTTACAGCACAAAAATCACAATTTTTTGAAATGATTTCAGAAATGATGGACAAAGCCACTGAAATGCAAAATTCCATTATTAATAACATGCGATCTTATTAGGGGTATGCGACATGCCGCAAAAGGGGGAACCCAAAAAGAATGGATGAAGGTAAAATCATACCAACAATTTCCTCAAAGAATAAAATTGATCCTGAAAAAATAAAATCAAAACTTTTATCACCCAACCCTATGCGTATTAAGCACATCACAGACATATTGGGAGCTTTGAGTGAAAACAAAATCACCTTTGCGAGCGTGATGCAGCTTGATCGTAAAAAAATGCGCACTCTCGCAGAACAAGGCTATGTAAAACTTAAACACGGCCGTTATGATGAGGCACGCCGCGTTTTTGAAATACTTTGCTTTGTCGATCACAAAAATTACTTTCATCACCTTGCTCTTGGTGGCGCTTATCATAAACTGCGAAAGTACCTTGATGCGGCTTTTCAATACACAGAGTGCCTTAAATATGACCCTGAAAACACTAATGCCTTAGTCAATCGTGGAGAAATCTTCCTCAAACACAAAAATTATAAGAAGGCTGCTGAAGATTTTCGCTCCGCCATCATTATTGATCAAGAGGGACAAGACCTTTTTTCAAACAGAGCTCGTTCACTCGTCATTGCCATTAAGAGATCTCTTGCTCGTGAAAAAGGTAAAAAGAATGTAACCCTCCCACAATCGCCCTCCAGACGCCGTAAAATCAAACCCAAGGTGCTCATGAGTCCCAAGGCGAGAAAAAAACTTCAAAAATAAAGAATTGATGTTATCTAAAGAGCCCTTTAATAAGGGTTGTCATTCCTGCTTTTGCCGGAATAATAGTTCCTAATGTTATTTAATTTACTCAAACACAAAAACACCACCTATATCACTGGTGTAATAGCTCTCATCCTGTTAATTCTTCTCATTGTCATCAATGCCCTCATCTCACATCAAGCAAATGAATGCGTCATCATGCATCAATTAAGCTTTACCAAAGAAAGAGCCTTAAGCATTCTGGCAATATGGGGAAAACAAGGCCAAACCTTGTTTATCAAAACTATCTGGATCGACTACGTGTTTCCTTTGTTTTACGCGACCTTCTTGTCGAGCCTTCTCGCTCAACAAACAGAACGCCTCAAAAACAAATTTAAAGGTTTTGCTCTTTCTTATATTATTACACTCCCTTTCATAGCAGCTTTTTTTGATATGGTAGAAAATGCTTACCAAATCGTTCAAGTAACTGATGGAATCAATTTGCCTTCTTGGGTCTTCTTGATGACATCACTAGCTTCTTTGATAAAGTGGACATGTCTTGCTATAAGCCTTGTCATTATTTGCATCCTTTATCGAAAAAGCTTATTGAAAAAAACACCCACATGCTAAAAGATTTTTTTACAGGACTTTCCTACAGCTTTAAAGGTTTTGGTCTTTTTTCTAAACACCACTCTCTATGGAAGTTTGCCCTCATACCCTTTATCATTAATGTATTAGCGCTCATTCTTATCCTCTCACTATACTTCCTTTATTTTAATGATATTTTTTCTTTCATCACAACCCCCTTAGGAGCGCTAGACATCACAGCTCCTGAAAACGTTTTTTGGCACATCCTAGATGCTTTGCTTTGGGTTGTACGCTTTCTTATGAAAGCGCTTTTCTTTCTTTTTTCATTTATTCTCATTTTTGTTGTTATCTTCGCCCTATCAAGCTTTATTAATGCCCCTTTTTATGAACTGTTGACAGAGCAGATTCTCATTCTTCACAACGACCTAGAAGACAGGCCTTTTAAAATAAAAAACTTTCTGAGTGAGCTTAAACACACATTAGCAATTGAGCTTTATAAACTCCTTGTCTTTGCCAGTATCTCTATTGCCCTTTTCATCGGCTCGCTTATTCCTGTATTAGGGCCCTTTTTTACATTGTTAGGCTTCTTTTTTGCTGCCTGGGTTTTTGCCTTTGGGCTTTGTACATATCCCATGCTTATCAAAAAACACTCTTTCAAAGAAATGATCTCCTGGGCCTTGAATAATAAAAGTCTCTTAGTTGGATTTGGTATACTCTCTACCATTCCTGTCATTGGTATTCTTACAATCCATTTTCAGGTTGCTGGAAGTGCGCTCATTCATATGGGCCGGAAAGCATGATTTCATGAGAAACTTTCAAACATTAACATTTTTCCTTGTTTTGATCAGTTTATGTGCTGCATGCCAACCAACAACAAACATAGAAAAAACCTTTCTTGATCACTTTAAGGTAGAAAAAGTTCTTTTGACATCTTTTCAAGAAGACTATGTGGCCTATATGGCGTACCAGCTAAATCACTTTACAAAAAAACAACAAGAACTCACAAAGCTCATTACGGCCATTAACAGACAATTCAATAGCATGAGCCCCTCCCAACAAACAGAGTATGAAAAGAAGTGGCAAAAAGAATTTCAACCTGTAATAGATGATATATATAGACTGACCAAAAGTATGATCCTAACGCAAAAAGAGACCTTAACACTAAAAGAAAAAACAGAAATTCAAACAATCTCCCTTAAAATGGGAATTTTGGAAAAGAAAACAAACAAGGCCAAATTATTACCTCGATTTTTTTATACGCCAGAGGAAAAATAGTTAGTAGACACAAGTACAAAAGATATTATATGAACCTGCCAGACAAAGGAGAACGTCCATGACAATCAAACAAGCTATTGTTCCTGCCGCTGGACTCGGTATTAATTTTCTTCCTATTAGCAAATCTATACCCAAAGAGCTTTTGCCTGTTATCGATAAAACATGTCTTGAACTCGTGATTGAAGAAGCCTGTAGCGCAGGCGTTGAAGAGTTTATCATTGTAACATCATCAAAGAAAACACTGATTGAAAACTACTTTTCAGAAAACCCCTATTTAAATGATTGGTTGAAAAAACGAAACCACGAAAGCCTTCTAGAAAACCTCGAAACAGTCGCTAAACAAGCTAAACTAACCTTTGTCTATCAAGATGATCCTTTAGGGCTTGGCCATGCTGTACAATGCGCCGCATCCAAAATTACAGATGACTTTTTCTTTGTCTTGCTCCCTGATGATATTTTTGACGCAGAACCTTCGGTCTGTCAGCAAATGATAGAATTATTCTCGACATCACCACGCCCCATGATGACTGTAATGGAAGTTCCCTGGGAAGACGTTTGCCGCTACGGCATCGTTGAGGCCACACCACTCTCTGAGCGAATAGGTGATGTCAAAACAATCGTTGAGAAGCCCTCTCGAAAACAAGCCCCATCCAACCTTGCTGTCATGGGACGTTATATTTTACACCGCGATATCTTTGGTTTTATTGAAAAAACTAAACCCGGAGCGGGAGGTGAAATTCAGCTTACAGATGCCATCCGTAATATTATTCCCACACATGGCCTAAACTCATACGTCTTTCAAGGGGAGCGATTTGATACAGGCAATCCCCTGGGACTCCTTCAAGCAAGTGTTGCCCTTTCTTTGAAACATCCTGTGTACCAAAAAGAAATGACAAAGACTATTAAAATGCTCGCCGCCGGCATCTAACCCCCATGCGCAACATTAGACCTGGGGCCTAAATCCCCAATTTGCACTAAAATAAAAATGACAAATACCTGCTGATTCGCCTTGACATTGTTTTTGCTGGTAGTATTGTTGGCCTCATCATTTGGAAGGGCGCAAACATATACTTATTGTGTGTTTGCCGTTATTTTCATTAACACTCAATAGGAGAGATTATGACTAAAGCTGAATTGATCGAAAAAGTTGCTAAAGAAACTGATATTTCTAAAGCATTGGCAGAAAAAGTTCTTAACAGTGTAACTGAACAAGTTACAAGATGTTTAAAGAAAAATGACAAAATCACCTTAACTGGTTTTGGCACTTTCTCAGTTACAAAAAGAAAAGCTCGCACAGGCAGAAACCCACAAACTGGTGCTGAAATTAAAATCAAAGCTACCAGAGTTCCTAAGTTTAAACCTGGCAAGTCTTTAAAGGACATTGTTGCCAAATAATTTTTTTCGACCTATACAATAGCCCATTTTATGTACGACATCGTTAATCATAAAATGGGCTTTTTTTATGGCTGCTAAAACAAAAAAAGAAGATTTTGAATGGAAAAAGGGCGAAACCCTTGATGACAAGAATTACACACCTATGGGGGATGTGCGCGTAACAGGTTTGCCCAAAGTAAAGAGAACGGCGCTTCATGCAGATCCTGAGAAACGAAAAAAAGAACGTGATCACATCATCCTCAGCAATCAATCAAAACCCTATCACGAAAAAAAGAAGCTCGTTGAAAAAGACACTGGAATCATTGTTGAAGAAAGCCAATCAGGTTTATCAGAAGCCTATGAAGACAGCCGTGCTAAAAAGCTTATTGATCATGGAAAGCAACTTCGCGGCGTTGATCGTTTTGGAAAGAAAAAATAAATCATGCCTGAGTTAAAAACTGTTTCCCTATCACAAATAAAACAAGACCTCTTATTTGACTTAAGTTTTTATCGTGACACCCGACAACTAGAAACCTCTATAAAAAAGCATGGCATCCTAACGCCCTTAACTCTCATTAAAACGGAAAATGAATTCATCATTCTTGATGGTGCGCGTCGTTATTTGGCTGCAAAACAACTTGAGCAAGAAATGCTGCCGACTCTTATTTATGATAAAGAAGAGCTTACAACAGAGCAGGCCTTTCTTGTATATCTTGAATTGAATTTCTTCACACGTGGATTTAATGATATTGAACGTGCCCACAGTTTAAACAAAGCTCTCAAGCTTTACGGTTCTCACAATAAAATTCCCTCATCCTTTTGGACTCTCGTTGGCATAAAACCAACAGCAAAAAGCTTGCTATTGTACCAACAAGCCATGAAACTACCAACGAGCATTCAAAAACATGTTGTCACCCATGCCATGCCCTTACCCTCTGTTGTTGGTTTCTTGAAATTTCCAGATCACGATCGAGAAACAATCGCTCGCCAGCTCATGGTTTTGCCCTTAAACCAAAATAAAACCGCTGAAATTTTACTGCTTTTAAATGACATTGCCAGGCGCGATGACCTTCTTCCCTCACAGATTATTCACGAAATATTATCAACAATAGAACCCAAACAACAGCCGCACCAAGTAGAAAACACACTAAGAACAGCTCTCAAAAAAAGACGCTTCCCTAAAATACAAGAACGTGAAGATCAGTTTGAAAATAGCAAAAAGGCCTTACCACACTGCCCATCCCTACACATTGATCATGCACCGTTTTTTGAACAAAATTACATTGAGCTCAAGACAAGAATTTCATCTCAGCAAGATATAGACCACGTAAAAAACACTCTCACACACCAAGCGTTTATTGATCTTATAAAGCAAATAAAAGGGTAGTCGTTCTTAGGTGTACTTATTCAACCAATCCTTCTATCATTGGTCTATCCGTACGAAAAGGAATTCTCAAAAGATAAGGAGCAATACCCTCCCAGCCCTCATAGGCATAGGTTTTTTGGAGTTTCCAAATAAAATCTTTGATATCGGAAAGAGTGATTTCTAAAAGATCTTCCTCTGAAAAAGAATCATGAAGAAATGTTTCCAGTTCTTGAAAAGCTCTTTTCACACCATCGGCATCAGTGCTAGGCATTAGCCATAATGGAGTGAGGAAGCCTTTGGACTTGGCATACCTAAGAATTTGCTGATGACGCTTTTTATCATTTCGTTTCATCATTTTCTCATGCCTCTTGATTTCCTTATAATACAATTTGCACAAAAGCGCAAAAGGATATCCTTTTTCACCCTTTATTTGTGGGCACTGCATCAAATGAAAAAAAACGAACAGCACGAAAGCCTCAATACATAGTAACTACATCAGGGTAAATATCTGAAAACCGCTACAATCCTCTCTGGTTACACATGAGTACACGTTGAGATATTTTTACGAGTAAAAAAACA
>JAHJDR010000341.1 GCA_018812345.1 bacterium
AGACAATCGAGACATCGTGCTATCGCTTGCCCCATTTGCGGGGGCTATTGGGAATATAAACAAGGAAACATTTACCATGAATAAAACTTTTCTCATTAATAAACTCTCTATTTCTTGCTTCTTTCTCCTCTGCCTCTTGCTTCTTGCTCCAAAAGGTATTGCTAGTTCTGATTTAGCAAAAGATGTTGAGTCTAAGTACCAACAAACAGAGTCTTGGCAAGCAAATTTTGATCAAACAACCTATGTCGAAATACTCAAACAAAATCTAAAGAAACAAGGAGCTATTTCTGTAAAAAAACCTAACAAGCTTCGTATTAGCTATACATCAGCGCCTCAAAAAATCTATGTGTCTGATGGAAAAAAACTCTGGATCTATAAAGAAAATGAAAAAACAGCCCGACAATTCAATAAAGCAAAAAACATCATCAACAAAGAAGCCCTGAGTTTTTTAGGAGGACTTAAAAATCTTTCAGAACTCTTTACTGTTATTGAGGACCTTAACGAACCAAAGGAATATCTTAAAATAAAAAACAAACAGCTTAAACAACTCCATCTTATTCCTCAGGACAAAAATTCACCTGTATTGAAACTCACGTTGGGCATTGATCCCCACAATACCACAATTAAAGAAGCTGTTCTCTTTAATGCCTCTGGAAATGTGACACATTACCTCTTTAGTAATATTATTTTTGACCAGAAATATCCTGATAATTATTTTACATTGCCCAAGGAGCCCAAAAGGAAAATTATAAAAAATTAATTTGCGCATCTCGCGTCTCGCGCCTGCCCCGTTTGCGGGGCCTCACGTCTCACGAGCGACGAGCGACGAGCGACGAGCGACGAATCTAATATGTTAAGAAAAACAGCCCTTCTCCTATTAACTATTTTTCTCCTCACGCCACAAACATCCCAAGCTAATGAAACAAGCCTCAACAAAGTTATTAAAGACTATTCGCACAAAGGCACGCAAATCAGTGTGGCTGTGCATGATGCACGCAAAGGAAATGAACTTTATACACATAACAGCCACAACGCCTTGAACCCAGCGTCAACTATGAAAGTCATCACATCAGTCGTTGCTTTAAACACCTTGGGTGGTTGGTTTGCTTATGAAACCAGCTTTACAACTGATGCTATTTCAAAAGGCACTGCTTACAATCTCTATATTAAAGGAACGGGTGACCCTTCCTTTGTTGAAGAGCGTCTGTGGCGCGTTGCCAAAGAACTAAAGGTTAGAGGTATCAATAACATTGAAGGCAACCTCATTATTGATAACTCTTTATTTAATGATTTCAATTTTTCAGGCAAAGAAGAAAACAACTCAAGAGCCTACAATGCAAAACTATCACCCTTTGCCGTTAATTTTAATAGTTTTGCCGTGGTTGCCAGAAATGAAAATGGTCACGTAGATGTTCATATTGATCCGCCCACGAGTCATTTTGATCTCAAATCAAATGTTAAACCTAAAGGAGAAGCTCTCTCTATCCAAAGAAACTTTCAGCAGGGAATAGAGCATGTTCAAGCCTCTGGTGGCGTGACAAAGGAAAAGGTAAAATACGCCAATGTCTCTGATCCGGTACAGTATGCTGGAACAACCTTTCTCTGGGTTCTCAAACAACTCGACATTAGCTTTAAGGGTAAAATACGCTCTGGTATTGCCAAAGGAACAAAAACAATAATAACAGATAAGTCAAAAGCTCTTTCACTGATCTTAAGAGATCTTAATAAATTTAGTAATAACTTTACAGCAGAAATGGTTTTAAAAACACTCGCAGCCCAGAAACTAGGCTCTCCCGGCTCAACAGAGAAGGGAACACTTTTACTTAAACGCTTTATGCAAGAACAGGGGTTAGATAGCACAGAATACACTATAAACAACGGGTCTGGATTATCACGCAACAATCGCTTGTCAGCACATGCCTTAAACACGGCTCTTATGGCTGCCTATAAAAACACAAAAATCCGTTCTGATCTTATTTCTTCTTTTTCCATAGCCGGTACGGATGGCACCCTTCGTTCGCGCTTACGTGACCCACGTTTAAAAGGTAATGTAAAAGCAAAAACAGGCACCTTAAATGATACGGCGGCCTTATCCGGTTTCATTGAAGCCAAATCAGGAAAAATGCTCGCCTTCACAATCCTAGTTAATGGCCCGGCAGCTGGCAGCGGCAAGTTTTATGCACTGCAAGAGAAAATATTACTAGATACATACGAATCCTTTTAATGAAACAAGATATATCCTCATATAAAACCTGGAATGCTCCTTACACACTTCTATTCTGGATTGTTTTAATGCTAACAACACAAATTCCCGTAATAGTGCTCAGTGTTGTGTTGTTTGCTCTTAACCCTGATCTTCTTTCTGCTGATACCACCAACACAATCTCTCAAAATGGCTTACTTGTTTCTTTAGCAACACTCTTACAAACGCCATTTGTTCTATTATTATGTGTTTTTTTTATTAGTTTAAAAAAAATTCCTGTAAAAACATATTTAGCGCTGGAATCCTTTTCCCTAAAGCAACTCCTTTACAGCCTTTTCATCATTACAAGCTTTGTACTCATTTTAAGCTTTACCATGTACCAACTAAACCTAAACCATGGCTTTGAGTGGTTTAAAAGTATTTGGTTCTCATCAAACAGCAAAGCACTTCTTTGTTTTGTTGTCATTTTTATTGCCCCTCTGAATGAAGAGCTTATTTACCGCGGCGTCTTATTCACAGGATTACAGCAATCAAAACTTGGTCCCATTGGTGCTATTGTTATCACAGCAGCTTTATGGGCTATCATTCATTTACAATACCAACTCATAGATATAGGCGTTGTCTTTCTCGGGGGGCTTATTTTGGGCTACGCACGCTATCTCACACGATCACTATACATTCCCTTCATTATGCATATTGTTTGGAACGCTATCGTAACAGCAATTTTCCTCTATAGAATTTATTAACAAAAAGGCCCTGGCCTTTTATTCAAGACACAGAGCCTTTTTCAGGGGGAGGGCTAAAAGATCCCATACGTTTAAGAAACCTGGATCTCTATTTGCTTGGGTTTTGCTTGTTCTTTTTTCGCTATTTTCACCTTCAGAATACCATTTGTGAATTGTGCATTTACATGTTCAGGATCTGCTGTTTCTGGCAATGTAAAAGCCCTACTAAAACAACCATAATCACGCTCAATACGATGATAGTTTTTCCTTTTTTCTTCAGAAACATTTTTTCGCTCACCTGTAATCTTCAGAACACGATCTTCAATCTTTATATCTAATCCATTTTTATCCACTCCAGGCACTTCTACATCAAAATGAAACGCCTCAGTATCTTCGTGAATATCTACAGCAGGACACCAGGCAGCAACGCCTGATTCTTGTGCTGACGATTGTTTATAGCGAAACAATCGATCTACCTCATCTTGTAAACTCGTTAATTTTTCAAACGGATTCCATTGTGTTAAATACATATTATACCTCCATAAAATCGAAAATATCCCAGTGAAAAAATATCATTTATTTTTTTTCACTCTTCAATCTTCACTATTCAATCTTCAATTCTATAGGCCTATTTCCTCTTTCACATATAAAGATAAGCTCGTTTTTCACGCTGTCAAGAGTCGTCCTTTTTTATTAATTCACATAAAAAAAGCCCCTCTGGTTAAGAGGGGCTTTTTTTTGGCCGTTATTGTTTGGAGGGGGGTCTCTTGCTAATTTTCTAAATCCTCATTTTGTTGGGGTTCTTCTTTCTTTATTTCTAACTCTTCAGATTCAAGATGAACATATCCTTTTGCATCAACAATTGAATCCTCTTCACCAAATAAATTATGTAATCCATCATTTTTATTTATGTGTCTGGATGTTCTATACATACTTTTTTTCTCCTTTATTCTTTTATACGATCCCTGTTGCCTTTTGGTTTAAACTTAACTTCATTATGCACAAAAGGGTCCTTGTTGAGAAATAGATAATTTCAATTTTATGCATCGTTATTTCCTATAGATTATTGCCTTATTTATAGATTTTTAATCATTACCGCTGCTTAGAAAAGAGGGGTTGAAATGTACCGCCAACAAAGCATCAAAAAGAAATGCAGAGACAATATTCTAGCGCTTATGATTTCAAGAGGTTAGCTAGTGTGGTTTTGATGCAAGGCGTTGCATCTATTATTTACCCTTTTTAAGGAACTCTTGTTAAAAAAGTTTATATTGGGCTTCAAGAGAAGGGGTTTCCACAAGTTTTTTTACAACCTGTCGTTTATTATAGGCGCCCCACTTTACTTTGACTTCTTTTATGGCCTGCCCGAAACGAGACTTATACATGAGCTTGCTATTATTAACACCATACTCAAAAACCTTTTTGGTAATATCTACATCACTCAAACAGTATTCTTTTAATTTATCCCACTGACCTTCTCGATAAAAGCGAATTGCATCAAGACCGCTCGCTATTTTTCCCACACCCAACGTTGCTGAGGCTATAGCATCAAGACCTATGCGATGACCTAGCTTTTCTTGCAAATCAAGCATGATATCAAAACAGGGCAATTGTTTCACATCAACAGAAAGATACGGTTGTAAAACGGGCATATCAAAGTAAATATGATTGAACCCAATTATCAGAGAGGCGTCAATAAGAATGTTTTGCAGCTGCCCTAAGTCTTTCTCATAAAAAACAGAAAACTTATCTGTATTATATTCATAAAGCCCCACAACAGAAATGCCGAGCTTGTCCATGGCATTACGACCACCCACTTCATCAAATGTTTTCTTAGTTTCTAAATCTAGTACTACTCGTTTATCGGACATAACTCGTTGTCCGCTGTCCGTTGTCCGTTGTCCGTCAATAACGGAAACCGGAAACCGGGCAGCGGAAACCTAATTAAATAATTTCTAAAACAACTTCCTTCTCCAACAGCCCTTTTTCATAGGCAAGAGCAAATAACAGCTCAATCGCTTCTTTTCCCTCTTCTCCAATATCTAAAGTGCGCTTATTAGCATACCAACTTAAATACTGTGTAAGCGCGAGGGGGCTCATATCTCTTTTAAACTGATGGGCATAGTCGCGAGCTTCTTCAGGTGAAGAAATACTGTATTCAATACTTTTTCGTTGCAAAGCTGATAGCTCTTTAATGGTTTCTTTGCCAAGTGATTTTTTAATCGCGCTACCACCTAAAGGCAAAGGCAAGTCTCCAGCAAAAACTTTCCACACATCAATGAGGGATAATATTTTTTTCAGGCCCAATGCCTCATACTGTAATTGTCCTTCATGAATAATCAGCCCGGCATCAACTTCGTCATCCAAAACAGCATCCATAATCTTTTCAAAAGGCATTATTTTATGTTTAATTTTAGGCTCAAATATTTTGAGCACCAGAAAGGCTGTTGTTAATTCACCAGGAACGGCGATGAGACAATCCTGCAATTCATTCACATCAATGTTCTTCTTAGCCACGACCATGGGCCCATAATTATCCTCAGCCATGGAAGCGCCACTGGCTGTTAATACATACTTGTCTGCTAAGTAAGCATAAGCATGAATAGACAAGGCTGTAATGTCATAAGTTTCTGCTTGAGCTTCGTGGTTTAGCGCTTCAATATCTTCGCGAACAATATCAAAATCAAACTTCTCAGAGAATACTTTACCGTGCTTTAAAGCATAAAACATAAAAGCATCATCAGAATCTGGGCTATGGGCTATTTTTATTATCTTTTTCATTTGAAAGACTAAAGACTAAAGACCAATGACTAAAGTCAACATCTAATTAATTCTACGTTAAAAAACAAAGACTTTAGTCTTTAGTCATTGGTCTTTAGTCTTA
>JAHJDR010000342.1 GCA_018812345.1 bacterium
TAAGACTAAAGACCAATGACTAAAGACTAAAGTCTTTGTTTTTTAACGTAGAATTAATTAGATGTTGACTTTAGTCATTGGTCTTTAGTCTTTAGTCTTTCAAATGAAAAAGATAATAAAAATAGCCCATAGCCCAGATTCGGATGATGCTTTTATGTTTTATGCTTTAAAACACGGCAAAGTATCATCTGAGAAGTTTGATTTTGATATCGTTCGTGAAGATATTGTCAAAAAGTATCTACATACTTAGCTATATTTATATAGCAGAGACTTATAATAAGATACTTATGACAGCTCGTGAGCTCATTGGTGAAATTGCTGATGGTGATGAAAACTTACTAGGCAAATACCAAAAAGCACTCACTCGCTTTGATCTCTTTAGCCCCATCAATGCCACAAAACTCCGTGAACAAGTGGCTACTCATATGGTTGAGCGGGGTGAGTATAGTTTGACGTAGCTGAGTTCAACTAGCAATTGTTCCACCAAAAGAAAACAATCAGAGAAACTTTATAAAATTGAGAATTAGTGACGAGTCCCACACGTGTCTCGTTTTTGGGACTTGTTGGCGAGTCTTTGTGGGATTATGGGACTCTTGCCTAAGCCAAATTACATAATTTCAAAGAATTATGAGCTACACCATCTTGGCCTGATTCTTGCTGTCGTCATCTTGTATGGCAAGAAGCTTAAGGTGTCGCGGCTTTTACGATAGCCCTCTGTTTCAGATTTTTTACGATCACTTTGAATCCTTTCAAGAGGAGTACACCCGTCGGTTTGAATCTCAATTTGGTTTTTACCGATATGTCTGGGACGAGACCTTAAGGCGATTTTTCGAATGCGGTGATCCTCGTTTTGGCATGGCCCGCTACGAATGCGGGCGATGCAAACAAAATCTCTATGTTCCCTTTTCATGCAAAACACGCCTTTTTTGCCCAAGCTGTCATCAAAAGAAAATCGAGCTCTGGCTCGATGATGTTATGGACAATGTTATTTATAAGGACATGCCACATCGATTTTGGACTTTTTCAATACCCAAGAGGCTGCGTGTTTATTTTCAATACCGACACAAGCTCATGACTCATTTAGTGGAGGCGGCCAAACAAACTGTTTTGTTTGCTATGGGTGATGGGCAATCTTTGTCTTTCACAGCGCCTGGCATGATTACCTTGATTCAAACATCAGGTGATGAACTTAACTTTAACTGCCACCTTCACGCACTTATCACAGACGGGCTTGTCGATTATGCTGATCCACACAAGCTTTCATTCAATCGTTGCCAACATTATGATTTTGTTCAGATGACAGAGCTGTTTCGTTTGTTTGTGCTTAAAATTTTGCACAAGCACAATGTCATACCACAGTCTGTCGTTGATAACATGTTGACCTGGAACCACTCAGGCTTTCATGTTCATGCGAGCAACAGATTCAAGGATCCGGATCGCATGCGGAAATGTCTGGAGTATTCCTTTAGACCACCAGTCACTTTGCAGAGTCTGAGTTATGACAAGACAGCCAAGACTGTTTATTACAAGACAAAGAAGCTCAAGGATCTTTCATTTTCAGCTCATGATTTTATTGCTCATGTTTTGCAGCATGTCCCAGATCGCTACCAGAACATGAGGAGATATGCAGGGTGTTATGCTGCGAATGTACGACTTAGAATACAAAAGGCCAGGGCAGGGGACAAGCAAGAAGAGGAAGAAGTTGCCGTGATACAGGGACACATGACAAACAAGGTTAACTGGGCCAAACTGATAGCAAAAACTTTTGGAGAGATGCCTACTCAATGTCCTCGATGTCATGAAGAGATGAAGCTGGTCGGTTTTGTTTTTGATGCTCGGATTCTGGCAGATTTTGGTTATTTAAAGAGGGCACCACCTAAGATGAAAGTCATCAAATATTCCCAGATACCAAAGCAGCCTATGATTGAAACATCTCAAAGTCAGGATCAGGGAAGTATTATTTACAAGCAGCGAATGCCTGATTATGAGAATTTAGACCAATCAATTGAGTGGTAGATGCAGCAGTTTGTTTTTGTTGGCATTTTCAGCATGTTTTGAATGGTTTTCTGGAAACTTAGCCTGCCTTCTTTGCTTGTTTTATGTGCTTTTTTTCTCACTTCTTTAGCAAATCACTTTGAACGAGGCTTCTTGGAAGACTATTTTAGGCCAGATACTAATTCTCATTTTAAGAAAGTTCCTACTATTTGCAATTACTGGCCCGGTCATGAGATTAAAGATCTGGAAGAGCAACCGCTGGTAGATAACCCTAAGCTGGACGAACTAAAACTACAGAGGACGAATTTAAAAACCGAACTATCAGGACTTAAATCTAAGTTTGGAGATGAAGTTTTAGGCGAGATGGAAAAAGATGCTGACTGGGAACAAATAAAAGAGAAACGTATTCTAACCCTGGCTGATATAGAAAGTATTCGTTCCCGGTTAACACTGCTGAACCAGCAGATTGATGCCCTTCCTGAAAAAATAAGATTTGATGAGGCGCATGAAGGCAAGAAACTTGTTGATCTGAATTACGAAAGAAAGCGATTTTTAGATTGTATTAAAATCTTCAGTTACAATGTAAAGAATCAGATGTGCCAGATGTTATCGAATCATTACGATAAGAAAAAAGAAGTTTTACCAGCCTTGTCAAAAATAATCAACAGGTCTGGATATATAAAATTAGAAGGTGGAAAATTACAAGTCAGACTTAGAAGATTTAAGAATGAGGAGATTGATTACGCGGCCCGGCGTCTCTGTGAAGACTTGAATAAAATGAACCCTGTA
>JAHJDR010000343.1 GCA_018812345.1 bacterium
ATCCATTACATGGAAGTGAATACGCTCCCCTTTTCAGAAACGCCAGCTACCTGGATAACCAATGAAATTCCACAACCTGTTGGAGCCTTAAAAGCAGTGTACAACGGCCAAGGCAAGAATACTGTCATTGAATACATGCCCTCTAGCTGGCCGTGGCAGTTTAGCACTAATTATCCCGGGCTGCCCATCACACACCGCTATCTGCCTTTTAATCGCTATCTGGCCCACAAAATCTATGAAACTGATTATGCAGCAGGCACAGACACATCATACGAGGCTCAAAGAAATCCAGGCATGCGCTGGACCACGTATCAATATTATGGGGGCAACCTTTTCTTTAAGCAGGGGAGCTATCTCAATACTCCAGTTGTTGATGAGACTGATATTTCCACCCTACCCTTTACAGAATTTAACGGCTTTCAAAAGATTATAAAAACCGTTCATAAATTTCCCGGCGAAACCTGGGATAATTTTGAAACCACAACGCTTTTTCAACAAGCTATCGGTGATACCAATCCGGTAGAAGCAAGTGATGAAACCTATTTTGAACAACAACCATACGGACACTTTTATTTTTCCGGAAAAATTCATTCTCGACGTACAGAAAGTGATTCAGGCTTTAGCCAAGAAGAAAATTACACGTACGATATTAATTGGACCGCTTGGAATGATGAGTTTGACTGCCTTAATGATGCCGCGTGTGAACCACGTCTTATTTATCACGAAAAAGAAGTTAAAGACAGCCCTGCCGCTGTTAGTCGTTTTCACAGTGTTGATTATGAACACGATGATTGGGGCAATGTCACACACCGCACCATTAAAGATGGCACCAACGCCACGCTCATTGAAGAAGACATTGACTACTATGATGTAACGAATTTTGATTCGAACATTCAATTACGCTCTCGTCCCCAATACATGACCAAAGAACTCGGCTCTGTACTGCGCCAAACCGAATATATTTATGACAACAATGGAAATCCGCTACAAGATGCACAACTCGTTTCCGGCAGTTCTTATGAATACATTACACGAACTTTTGATAATTACGGCAATGTAGAAACAGAAATGAACATCGACAATGTCACAACTCAATTTGCTTATGATACCGAACACACTTATCCCACAGAGGCTACAGTCAACCTGCCCACAGGCGGCACATACACCATCACACGGGATTATAATTATCTGAATGGGGCTGTAATTTCTGAAATCAACGAGCATGCTGTTGGCCAAAACATTGATTATGATGATTTTGGGCGTCCTGTAACAGAATACATTGTGGATGCAGCAGGTAACCAAACCATCACCAAAGAATATGAATACAGCTTTGAAACAGCCACCATTGATGGTTGGCCAGATCAGACGCTCATCAAAACACAAATCTATGAACCTAAAACAGGGTATGCAGACACAGAAACAACACCGTCTGTAATTACATATTCTGATGCTAATGGTTTTACTCTGCAGGAATGTTACTATACAGAACGTCAGGATTATCGTCTGGCACAAATGAGAAAATATGATCTGGGGCAAATAGAAGTAGCCACAGAACCTCAGTTTGCCAATGATTGCACTTTCATCTCTTCCATCACAACATCTCGTCTTTACACAACACAAAAGGATTTTCTTGGTCGAGAAATTTATGTGGAAAGCCCTACTGGTGACGCCAACTCCCCTGTGGGTTTTGTAAATATTTCTTATGATACAGATGCCTCTGGCAATCTCATTAAAACCAGCACCACATCAGCAGGTGATACAACCATTGAAAAGTTTGATGCGCAAAATCGCCTTGTGGAAATCACTAACCCACAAAACACTACACTGAGCTATGTTTATAATGCTATTGGTGATTTAGAAGAGGTTTGGTCTAATGGTATAAAACTTACTGAAATTGAATACGATAAACTAGGGCGTAAAACGCAAATGTATGATGCCAACTTGGGCACCTGGTCATACGAATATAATTCCAATAATAAACTCTATAAACAAACAGATAATAAGGGACAATACATCATTCATCAATACGATAGTCTGGCACGTCTTAGTGACAAATCAACTTATGATGCGGGTGGTAGTTTAGAAAAGCAGGAAGTCTACACCTATGACACAGGTGATATGGCTCATGATGTGAGCCGCGGTGAACTATACACAGTGGAAGAGTTTGATGGTTCTGGCACACTTTTACGCACAACACGTTTTGGTTATGATTCTGATTATAGGCGCGTGGGAAAAATTACGCGCACGATTGAAGGCGTGGGTGATTTTGAACAAGACATTACCTATAATGATCGTGGTGATGTGACATCAAACACACTGCCCGGTGGGCTTTCTCTCAACTACACTTATAATCGAACAGGTCAGATAGAAGCCTTATGTGAAACAGCTTATTGCAATGCGGCTAGTGGTGAGGTGTATTATTATCTCAATCCTGCTAATGCCTTTGATGCGTTTGGTGCTGTTTTACGAGAAGAGTATGGCAATGGCGTGGTGGTGGAAAACGATTATTATTCTAATAGTCATCGTCTGCAAAATAGAAAGGTGTATAAAGGCAGTGCTGTTTATTCAGAACGAAACTACACATATGATGTGTATTCTAACATCACAAGTTTGGGTGATGCGCAAAATCAGACAGGCGCCAATGCCTACAATAACATTGTTTATGACTCTTTAAATAGGTTAACAGATTTCACACACACCACAACAGGCACAGCCACAAGCCTGCAATACGATAGTTTTGGTAATATAACGCAAAATTCAACGTATGGTGCTGACCCGTATCAATACACCTCTGCCAAACCACATGCGGTCACTCAAATTGGTTCTGACACATTTACCTATGATGATAATGGCAATATGGTCCGCGATCCCAATCGTCAAATGGTGTACAATGCCCAAAATCAACTCACTCAAGTCACCATGACCAATGGCACTGTGGCCAATTATGAATACGATTACACAGGGGCGCGTGTTAAAAAACACACTAGCCACCCTACCATATACATGACAACAGAAGAAAGCACCACGCATTATTTGGGTGATGCGGTAGAAGTGCGCGGCGATAAAATTCACATCAATATTTTTGCAGGTGGTAAAAAAGTGGCCACACGATGTCTCGGTGAAGTAAATGAAATCATGGGCTGGGCTGCTTCTAGCCTGCGCCCAGTAAATTTAAAACCGCAAAATCGTTTGGCAGCATACATCCCCTACTTTATGCTTTTGTTTGTGCTAGGAATCTTTCTGCTTTTTAGACCTGTGCCCAAGTTAAGTTTTAATGCCAGACGCAGGATTCCGGGTTTTGTTAAAACTTACTTTGCTATAGCACGTGGCTTTCAAGAAGCTTTTTATGCTTTACCGCAAAACCTTGCACCCAAGATGGTTTCTATAGCCTTAAGCTTTTTGTTCATTATTTCATTTCCTATGTCACAAGCCTATGCGGGTGACTCAGGTGTTCCGCCAACCTTGCAATCAGATGAAGCTTATTTTTTCTATGTTCACAGCGATCACTTAGGATCTTCTCATGTAATGACGGAAGGCAATGCCGCTGGTGGCAAGCATGTAGGCCTGCAATATGCTCGCGGTGAGCTTATTCAACGCATCGAATACAATCCCTTTGGTGAAGAGACCTATGTCTTAAATCCAAACTTACAAACAGATCCAGAATTCACAGGA
>JAHJDR010000344.1 GCA_018812345.1 bacterium
ATGGCCGCAAACCTTTTATTAAGAGCTTCTCCCAAATCTTTTTTTGTTAAGAAAACACCAGGCTCTAAATGGCCTGTTTGCTGCATGCGCAAAGAAAGTCCTTTTAGATTGATCGGGTGTTTATGGGCGACATGCCAAATAAAATCGTAAAAATCCCTCCCTTTAACTCTAGCCTTCCATGAACGACACAATACAGCGTGAACCTTACCCGCACATAAATTGGGAAGTGAAACTAGTTTTACATGAAAGGGAATGGGGACGAGAACTGTTTTAACCTCTGTATTGAACCTATAGGGAGGGTTGCGGTCTAGTTCAAATTTAATCTTTATGTGATGCGTTTTTGGCAAAAGATTTGTGATATTTTGCTGAACCTGAATAGCTATGAAATTTTCAATTGTATTGGCTTTAATAAAGGCTGATTCTATTGATGACTTTTGAGTTTTCTTCTTTATCTGGACACGAGAATCTAAACCAATACCAGCGAGTTCTTTTTCAATAGCCAAACAATAGGGCTCTAACGTAAACTTGTCATTTGACTCCAGTAAAGAAAAATCTAAGTCCTCTGAAAAGCGATTTAAGCCATAAAAGATTCGTAAAGCTGTCCCTCCATAAAAAGCAGCATGTTCATAGAATTTTTGACGCCACAATCCCAAAAGAGCCATGTGCTGAATAATTTCTTTGAGGCTGTTCGTGTAATCTTCCATTGTCTTTGGGGTATAAGGTTCGAGAAGCTGTTTTAAAATAGGATGCATACATTACCTCATGTGCATTTTTTTACAATAGTGATAAAAACGATTCAAAACATGTTTTTTGTATACAGATGTGATTCTATAGATAAGATCTTTATCTAAGGAAACTAAATCTTCCTCTTCAATTCTTAAATCTTGCGTTAAATAGAGATGGATATCTTTCTGCGTTGTTAAATTCTTTTCCCTATAAATCATATCACACAAAGCCTTTTCCTTTGTAGCCAGAAAAAATGAATCATGATCATTAACTTTCAAAGTTATACCTAATGGATAAATTTTATCCGGCATATAAATATAAGAAAACGCACCAACACTTGTTTCAAAATATTTATTTCTCTTGTTAGTAACACTAGTAATACAATCAACGCGCTCAGGAATCATGCCATAGTATGATAAAGCATATTCTAAAGAAACATAGGACGGTCCATAGATGAGGTTAGCTAGTACAAGCTTTGAATACGATTTATTATATAGCGGCCCAGGGAGATACAACCCCTTTTTTATTCTCACAATATCACCCTTAGCAATCAGTTGTGTAATTTTTGAACGAGGAGATGCATAATTTTTTAACCGTTCCATCAACCAGGAATAATCTAGATAAGGGGGCGCGCTAACAAGATATTCTTCCATAATACAACCAGTATGTTTGATTTTATCATACATACTGGCTATATTTCAAGAATTTTCTGCCCTGCCAAAGCCAATGAGATTATTGTCAGTCAAACTGATCCTGATCCTCAAAAACGTCACAGCCGTTTTGATCGTAATCTAAAACAGGTATTTTATCTTGGTAGTACCAGCCAAACATATCTCTTCTGAGTTTTGCTCGCCAGGTTTTGTTTTCTGCTTTACGTTTTAGATTATAAAACACAACGCCCTCAGCCATTACGTTATCATCTAGGCCCAGCTTTGAAGCTCTCTTAGTATAGAACCTGGAAAACAACCAATCTTTGAACCAGGAACTTAAATTATCAAACGTGGGTTCATGTTCATGAAAAGATTTATAACATAGTCGCTCAATAGCTAGATCAAAAGGAAACCATAAATGTTGATCTAGTTTGTAAGGATTCCCCTGAAGTTTTGGTCCAATCACTTCACCTGATTGCTCATCATTTTTTTTAACATAGTCTTTACCAATAGCTTGAAAAACTCCTTCAATAATATAAGTTTTGCCCTGCATGATTTGCAATGGGTCAATCACATTCAGCCTGTTTTGAACAGCGACAAGTCTACCCTTCTCAGTTTTTATTTTTACATTTGTACCATCGAGTTTTTCAACGGCAAAAGTATCAGGACTATTAAAAACCCATTCATAGCCAGGATTGATTTTATTAACGACTAAATAGACTTTTGGTTCACGCAATTTTAAAGACGCCCCATACTTTTTCCAAGCTTCTTTATCCACTTTGAAAGTTTGTCGTATGAAAGGACAATAGAGTTTTGGAAAATCTGACATCGTAGCCATGGTACCAAAGCCTGTTCTGTCTATTTCTTTCTTCATCTCAGTAATGTAAACGATCGTTCACTGTTTTGCAAGTGTTTTTTCATTTATTTTATGCATGCTTTAGGGCTTTGGAGAGAATAATTATTGCTAAGAATTTGTATGAGCGGGTTGGGTTTAAGGAGTATTTTAGGATGAATGGGTTTTTGTATGACAAGTAACAAACCCTAAGCCTTACGCCTTAAGCCCTGCGCCTAATTTACCCCAGACACTTCGGAACTATTAAAACTGTAAACCCACCCTTA
>JAHJDR010000345.1 GCA_018812345.1 bacterium
CCCTTTCATAATATGCAAGTAGTGATGAAATAACTGATGACTCAACACAGAGGCGACAACATAATTTCTCACTTTATAGGGACAATAAGCATAGTAATTAAGTCTTTTTTGCCACGAATGATCAACAAGTCCCTGATTTTCAAAACCATAATAATCACATAATTGATCATAATAGTAGCGACCTATTTTCTTTGCCTGAAATGACTCCTTGGCAAGCATTTCATAAAGATAAAGCTCCATTTCCACAGACTGAAGCATGCGCACCAAGGACTCTTTTTGTTCCTCTTGATACTTTTTAAGAAAATGTGCGTATGAATGCTTACTTTTAAGTTTCTGTTTTAAAAAATCAGAAGTCATGAACAGGTGCTCAAAAAACATGGCTACCACTTCCACTAAAGAAGATAAGGGTACACACTCCCATAGCTTATAATCGGAATTATACCCATGATAGTTATTAAAACAAACGAAAGAATTTATAAACGAGAGATATTAAGAGGCGTGTCCTTGAGGACACGGGGCTACGCTTCTTCTCCTTGAATATAGCGCTCTTCTTTATAGAACCTAGCAACAATACCAAAAAGGATACCAGCAATCACCATGAGCGCTGTAAAGAACCAGTAGTAATCAGCACCCACGAGTTTAACGGTACCATCAGCATTGCGAATAAAGAAGTTTACACCAGCAGCAATTAAGTTGCCCAAAGTCACACTGAGTAAGAAAATCCCCATGATAATTGACTTCATGTTATTTGGGGCTTGTGTGTAAGAAAACTCAAGCGCTGTAATGGACACCATTATTTCAGAAGCTGTGATGATAAGATACGCCCATACTTGCCAAACAATACTAACTGACTCACCATTTTGTAATTTTGCTTCTGCAATAGCAATAACCACAAAAGACAAGGCGGCTACAAACATGCCCACAGTAATTTTTCTCAAAGGCGTGACCTTACAGAACTTACCAAAAAATGGGTAGATGAAAAATGTAAATATGGGGATTAACATCATGACCATAACAGGGTTCATGGCATGTGTTTGCGAGGCTAGCACTTCAAAACTGAGCCAATCAAACTGAAAAATCCAAAAACGCAAATCAACCATACGATCCATTCTATCCGCCTGTAAAATCCATGCTGATGATGATTGATCAAAAAGTGTCCAGAACAGAGCTATAAACACATAGAATATACTCAAACGAAAAATCGCTTTTTTTCCTGCAGGACTAAAAATAGCCTCTCTATATTTTGTCCACCCAGAAGGTTTCACAACCGTGTATTTTTTACGTCCTAACCAGAAAATGATTGTCGCAACAAACATCAAAATACCAGGCAAACCAAAAGCTACACTAGGACCATATTTATTCAGCAAGAATGGCGTCATGAGTGTTGAGAAAAAGGAACCAAAATTAATCGCAAAATAAAAATAACTAAAAACCTTTTTAATAAGGTGCTGATTTGCTTTTGTAAACTGATCGCCCACATTCGCACTCACAACGGGCTTAATACCACCAGAACCAATCGCAATAAGGGTTAAACCAACTACCAAACCTACATTGTGTTCAAACATAGATAAGACAAGATGGCCCAAACAGTAGACTATAGACACCAAGAAAATAGTTTTGAATTTTCCCCAATAAACATCAGAAAGAATGGCCCCAAAAATAGGCAAGAAATAAACACTGGAACAAAATAAATGGTACCACCCTCTGGCCGTTGCTTCATCCATATAAGCAGCGTCGCCATTCATATCGACCAAGTACTTAGTCATATAAATAACTAAGATCGCGCGCATACCATAATAACTAAAACGTTCGGCGGCTTCATTACCAATGATATAAGGAATACCTTTTGGCATTTTATTTGATTTAACTTCTGCTTGAGAACTCATATTTATTTCCTTCCCTAATTTGGTTTCCGTTTTCCGGTTACCGTTTCCCGTTAATTCGTAATTCTATTTTTTTCCCACGGACAACGGACAACGGTTAACGGCATAACGAACATGCAGTGCTAGCTAAATATAGGACTCTTCTCAAGCACTAATATGCATTTTTTATGCACGCTACCTGTGGAAAACTATGATAATGTTCAGTTTTTTTGACAGGATAAGGGGAAGTGTTAGTAATTTTGGACAAATTTTATAAGGCTGCTTGGCGGGCGTCACTATCTTGCATGAGATACGCTGTACTGTCTTCATGGGCCTCTAATAACTCTAAATCGCGAATAAAGTACGTGCGAACGCCCTCAATATGATAGTTGCCCGGACCTTTTTTAGACATCGTGGCCAAACCATGAAAATAGTATTCATATGACCCATCTTCATTGGACCACACGTGGTCTGCAGTGTCTTGATCAATTTCCACTGTGTAATTACCATCACAATAGCGCTCACTGCCTTCCAAACGGAAAATACTGCCATGAAGCAAAGGATCACGTGTGCAAAAAGAAGTAAGGTCACTTTGACCATAGAGAACTTTATAACTCACAGGCTCATAAGAAGACTCTTCTATAGATTGTTCTGGAGCATCCATTTCCTCCCAGGCATCAAAATCAATGTCTCCATTTTCAAATTGGATATCCTCAAGCCTTTTTGGTTCTTGTGGAAGCTCTATTGAATCAAAATCCACTTCACCCTCTTTAGTTTCTTCAACATCATAGAGAAAATTGGGTTCGCGCTCAACCTGGTCTAAGGCC
>JAHJDR010000346.1 GCA_018812345.1 bacterium
CATCGTTGATAGCGCTTTCATAGGCATCAGTTACTTTTGGTTTTGCATTGTACTCATCAAGGCTATCAAAATAACCTAAGATTTCATCAATGGCCCCTGTATCACCAGTCCAGCCAATTTCTAGGATAAGTTTTTTATAAGCTTCTAAGGCCTCTTTTGTTGTGCCCTCATCCTGCCAAAGCTCATCATGAATGGCAATCAGGCCCGTTTCGCTATCAATGAAGAACAACCCGCCAACATTGGCAAGTGACCCTTCATCGCTGGCAGTTACACCTGTTGTTAAACTTAAACTCGCAGTTCCACCAAATTTTCCAGTGCCACCTGATTGCATTTCTAATAGCAAACAAGCCATTTTTTCATTTGTGGAGAGTGCCTCATCTGCTAAAAAGATTTCTTCTATTAGTGTTGGGATCGTATCACCTAAAAGACCTTGAAAATAATTTTGCCCAGCTTCCTTTGCCATAGTCATTATAAAGGATACAAGGGCATCAGACTTTATGGTTTCATCAGTGATTTGTTCAAGAATATCTAAATAAGCTGCCATAGCTTCAGCTCGAGACCCATTATATTGTTCTGGATCATTCAAGTAACCAAACATGATTTCTAAGCCTTGTTCAACATAAGGGAGGGTGCTGGTGGGGTTTTCAGCAAATTCAGAAGTCACCGTAGCAGCACCTTCTTTGATGTCATCATAGCGATCAATGAATGATAGTTTTTCTTCATCAGTTCGATCTATGCCTTGTTCATATAAAGAGTACACTTCTTCATTTGTAAATATTTGTTTTTTAAGTTCTGTTGGCAAACCACTATATACTGAGGAACTAAATTGAGTTTCAGATCCATATTCAAAAAACAAATTCACATTATTCATTATACCTGAAATTTCGAGGGTTATATTTTTGCCATTACGCGAATTTTGTATCTTAACAGTTAAGATGCCATTACTGCTGGACATGCTTTGCACGACGTCTTCAGGTTCTAAATAAACAAAAACACCTTGTTCTGTATCTTGCATATGGCTATCTGCTTGATCATGTAGGTATTGATCATAATCATGATAGGTCACAACACCATCACCTGTTGTATCCTCACCATCATAGGCATCTTCGCTAGAAGCGGCTTTACCACCTGTCGCTTGTATGGAAACAACATCGCCATCTTCATAATCAACTGAGGGTGTAAATTTTATATCATCAGAAGTTCTCACATTTAGACTGCCATATTCTGTCGCACATTCCTCTACAGCATTATATAAGACGTCATCCATTTCATCCATCATCTCATCGATTTCATCGATTTCTTCCTCATAACGATCTCGTTTAACATCATAGAGATCACCATCCGTATCTTGATTAAGATCATCAATGTCCTCTTCAATTCCATCAATAACCTTCTCGTAATCAACTTTTGCCTCATCGAGAAGTGCATAGATTTCATTGACGAATTCAGTGATTTCATCACCAGATAAGGATTCCATTTCAGGTTCTAGAATAGAATCTAGAGTGCCGTTTTCAGCATAGGTTAATAAATCTTCGACTGAATAGGATGATTTGCCAATTTGGACGCACGCATCTTGATAACTCATAAAAATACCCTCTTAGAGTTAAAATAGATGCTGCACACTTTATTAATGCAAGTTGAGTGCCAAAAACCTAAACTTTCATACTAACCATAACTATTTGAATATACTTATGTATCACAATACGAATTTGCATTGTTGTCTCTCCTATCGTAATCAGGACCCCACAATCTTGAATATTAGTGGGGGGTAAAGTATTATTTATGGCAAATAAAAGTTTTGATAGAAAAGATCGGTTTTACCACAAAGCAAAAAAAGAAGGCTACCCTGCCCGCTCAGCCTACAAAATTGTCGAGCTCAGTCAAAAATATAATATCTTTAAAAAAGGAAATACCGTCATTGATTTAGGTGCCGCACCTGGTGGCTGGTTTAAAGTGGGGCTTGATTCTCTCAAAGGAAATGGCAAACTCATTGGCATTGATCTTTTACCTCTTAATTTGGCTACCCCGCAAAATGCTTTTTTTCTACAAGCTGACTTCACTGAGAACACAACCCAGGACTGGCTCAAAGAGCAATGCCCTCAAGGAGCTCATTGGGTGATCTCTGATCTATCACCTAATATCACAGGCATAAAATTTAAAGATACCTGTGCCTCTTACGAACTAGCAACAATGGCTCTTAATTTTGCCCGTAGTGTGCTTAAGCTTCGCGGTGGTTTTTTATGTAAGGTTTTTCCAGGTGGCGAATTAGAGGCGCTTAAAAAAGATATCAAATCAAGTTTCAAGCAAGTGAAAATTGTTATTCCAGAAGCAACACGCAAATCTTCTACAGAAATCTATATTATTGGTACTGATTATATTAATTAAATGACGGAAACTATAAACCAATTAACAATAGCTTATAAACAAATTCTAATGGTGGAATGAGAATGTATTTGAACGTGCCTGTGAACACGAGAATGATGAGCACAATGGGGCCTATACGCGCAGTTGTTGATTCAAAACGATCATCCATACCCCGTGGCAATATTGCCCAAATTATTTTCGACCCATCTAGGGGAAAAATGGGAATGAGATTAAAAAGAAATAAAGCAATGTTTAGAAAAATATACATTTGAAAAACATAATGAATATTTTCAAGGGCAAACATTGACAAGCTACCTATGTAGAGTGAATCACTGTAAATAAAAATACGATACAAAATAGCAATGATCACAGCGAGCACTAAGTTTGATAAGGGACCTGCGGCCGAGACCCAGAAAATGCCTTTCTTAATAGGTTTGAGCTTGAAGGTATTCACGGGCACAGGTTTTCCCCAGCCTAATAGTGGCATATTAAATAAGATGATTAATATGGGCATGACAACCGTTCCAATAGGATCCATATGCACAAGGGGATTTAAAGAAACACGCCCTAAATTGCGCGCTGTTTGATCACCATATTTAGAAGAGGTATAAGCATGCGCTGATTCATGAACAGAGAGGGAAAAAAGCAAGCCAGGCATGAGGATAGCAAATCGCATGAGATTTTGTGTGAATTCCATAATTTTCGTTTCTCGGTTATCGTTGTCCGGTTTCCGTGTTAATCATTAAAGTTATATTAATTTATACTAGAAGTTGAGATCTTTCAATAGAAACTAACACGACAACCCATACCCTATACACGAAAACCCATAACCGATAACCTATACACGATAACCCATAACCCATAACCTATAACCGATACCTATCCTCTTGGATGAAATTTTTTATGTATATTTTTAAGATGATCTCGCGATACATGCGTGTAGATTTGTGTGGTGGCAATATCGGCATGACCCAACATGATTTGCACTGAGCGTAGATCAGCTCCATTTTCTATTAAATGAGTGGCAAAAGAATGCCTAATAATGTGTGGGCTAATGGGTTTGGTAATACCATTTTGCACTGCTAACTTTTTAAGGTATTTCCAAAATGTCTGCCGTGTGACAGGCCTTCCCTGTCGACTCACAAATAGATAGGAAGAATTTTTACCCTTAAGTAAATCAGCTCGATAGTCATGTAAATAGGTTTCTAAGGCGCCAAGCGCTACTTTGCCTACAGGCACATAGCGCTCTTTTGAGCCCTTTCCAAAAGCCAGAACATACCCAGATTGCACATTAACATCATTTAGCTTCAAATTTACAAGTTCAGAAACACGCAATCCAGAGGCATACAGCAGCTGTAGCATAGTATAATTACGCATTTTCTTAGCTAATTCATGCCGTTTATTTGTATGTGTGCTGGGCTCATCGTATTCAAGTAACTGATCGACTTCGCGCATGGATAGAAATTTTGGTAAGCGAAATCCTAATTTTGGCAAATCCACGTTTTCGGATGGATCGGTCTTAATGTGATTTTCTGTTTTTAAATAGCGGTAAAAGTTTTTAATAGAAACAATATTTCTAGCCAAAGAGCTCACTCCAATATCTTGGTCTTGGCGTCGAAAAATAGCAAAACTTAAGAAATGGTCCTGTTTTGTTTTCGCCCACTCTGTGACACCCTGTTTTTTAATAAAGGCAAGCCAAATTTCTAAATCATGGGCATAAGCTTCAAGGGTATTAGGCGCTAAGTGCTTTTCGATGCGTAAATAGTGCAAATATTCTTCAATGTGGTCTAACACGTGAGAATTGTACATTGGCCCGCTTGCAAAAACAAGATTAATTGTGTCATAGGGATTGCGCATGAAAAAGAACCGCTTAGAAATGCTCTATCGTCGTCCTCTTAAGCCTGCTGAAGAAACTAATAAAGAATTGCCTATAAAATTTATTCTGGAGCGCCCTTTAGAATTCTATCCAGAAGAACCTGCTACGTGGCAATTTGATATCGTTGAAATTGGCCCCGGACGTGGTGATTTTCTTTTCCATCTTGCGCAAAATAATCCTGATAAAAAGATTCTTGCTCTAGAATTAGGCTCACTTCGATACAAAAAGCTTAAAAAACGCCTGAAAG
>JAHJDR010000347.1 GCA_018812345.1 bacterium
AATGATAGCCATCTTACCGACCAAGAATCTACCAGTTTACAAGAAATTGGTAGATTCTTGGTGCAACCTGTCTGAGATTTTAATATATAATGATATCATAAGCCTAGATAAACAAACGTATAATTCAGCACATATAAGCACTACCATTCCATTAGTACTTATTTATACTTGTTATTATCAGTATATATTGATACTATAATTATATGGGACACTGCTTACAATGCAATCAACCTCTTAATAAAGATAACAGTTTTTATGGCCAACACGCTGACTGTTTTAAAGAAATCTTTCAGGTTGATCATGAAATTGAATTTCAATCTCTAGCACGTAAAAACTTTATCAGTGACCCTAATGATCATAACTTGGAAAATAATGATCCTCACCTAACTTCGTATTTTGCTGGAAACTACAAAAAGTACGAAGGAAAACTAGGCGAACATAGCTATATTCTCAAGCTTTCTAAGGAAGAATATCCTGAGTTGGCTCCTGTTGAGTACATTTGTAACAAAATAGGTTATTACTGTCAGATAAATATTGCCACACCATTTACTCTCATTGATCTTGGCAACCATGAGTTGGCCTTTGTCACTAAAAATTTCATGGCTAATACTAAGTCACACGCTAGTTTAAATGCCATTTATCATTATCTTGATGCAGGACCAACAAATTATAACGTCGAAAATATAAGTGCTGCACTATTTAAAGAAACACGATCGGCATCTGATGTTATCATGTTTTTCAAAACCCTTCTCTTTGATGCCCTCATCGGCAATCACGACAGACACGGTAGAAATTTTTCTTTAATCGAAACACAGAAACAAAAACGACTTTCTCCAATATATGATAATCCATCATACCTTGGACTTGAAAAAGGTTCCGCATTAAAAGCAAACATTGTCGTCCATGGAAAAGTTTGGACCAAAAACTCCCAAGAACCTGATATTTTGGCTTATGCTAAAGAGATTAAAAGATTAAATGCTGGCCATATTCTCAAAGACTTTGTTTCATCAATGCAATTTGATAAAATAGCACAACTCATTCAAGAATCTCATTGCTTATCAAACAATATGAAGCAGGCTCTCTATAAAATGGTCATAGAACAATACGAAAAGTTAGTAAATTATGTTTAAACCAAACAAAATAAATGTCTTTAGCCAAACAAAATCAAAAAGATCTTTTGTAGGAAGCCTCACAAAAGACGACAAGAAATTTTACTTTCAGTATGATAAAAAATACATTCATCAAAAAAGCGCCATTCCCCTTGGTCCAGAATTTGAGTTATGGAAAGACACCTTCTCCTCGAAAACACTATTTCCATCCTTAGCAGATAGAATTCCCTCAATCCAAAACCCTGCTTATAAGGATTACTGCAAACAATGGGGCATTGATCCCAAAGAAAAAGACCCTTTTGTTCTTTTATCTACAATCGGTAGACGAGGACCTTCAACATTTATTTTTGAAATGGCTTTTGAAAACGATGATAACGCAACGTCTATAAGGTCTTTTAGAAAGATGCTAGAGTTGACACAAGAAGAGTTTGAGTTGCTCTTCGGTTTAGCACACACAACACTGATTCGTTTAGAACAAGGTCGCTCAACGAACGAAACTTTATTAACCTATATTCAGCTTATAAAAAACACACCACAAGCTTTGCTTTGGCTTTTAAAAACACGAGGCCAATATTTGCATGATAATACAGTTGCAAGACTAACAAAGCTAGCTAACGCTAACTTATCGTCCTCCTAACAGCATCCATCACATGAATTCGCGTTGTATCAAATAACTGAACATTAGTATGCTGCGCCTTAATGAGTATAGGAATTTCAGTACAACCAAGAATAATTCCTTGGGCACCCTGTTCTTTTAGCTTGTTAATAATATTTAAATAACCTTGTCTGGTTTCCTCTGTAAACTTTCCTAAACAAAGCTCAGAAAATATTTTACCATCAATATAATCACGCCCTTTCTGATCAGGCACAAGAACGTCTAAACCAAACTCTTCTGTGAGGATTTTTTTATAGAAATCTGTTTCCATGGTAATCTTAGTGCCCAAAAGCCCCATAGTCTTTAAGCCTGCGTCTT
This sequence comes from bacterium, assembly GCA_018812345.1. GTDB lineage: Bacteria > UBA10199 > UBA10199 > UBA10199 > JADGCS01 > JAHJDR01. The sequence goes on from JAHJDR010000347.1 coordinate 2,083, forward strand.
TAATAGCCTGGCCCGTGGCTCTAGCAATATGCACAATAGGAATAGAGATGTGTTTTTTAATTTCTGGGGCAAAGATATGGGGTGTGTTGGCACAAATTAGAATCATGTCTGCACCACCAACCTCTAACTTATTGGCTGTTTCACAATAAAGCGCACAAGCCTCATCCATTTTACCCTCAATTTGTAGTTGCTTAAACTCTTCCATATTAAGGCTATGCAAAATAATCTTAGCAGAATTTAAACCACCCAAACGCTTATTAATTTCTTGGTTAATGAGTTTATAATAAACCGCTGTAGATTCCCAGCTTGTGCCGCCAATAAGACCAATTGTTTTCATAACTCCCCCCTATTCTTGAAAATACTCACCCTCTTTTTTCAACCCAAACCCAAGCTCACAAACGACAATGTAATAAATAAAAGAACCGGCAAGCAAAACTACCGTTATAGGAAACAACCACCGCCCTCTTAATTCTGGCTTCTTAAAATCAGCAGAGCCCCAATGAAAAAGAGCATAAATATTTATCCCAATGGCACAGCCCATAGCGCAAAGAGATAAAAGATCATCAAGAATTTTAGATTGTGTTTTTATTGCGGTAAAGAGACCATAAACATCAAAAACCCAAAGAAAAACAAATAACAAAACATAAAGAAAAGCAAATCTAACAACCCATTTCATCATACAAAATTTATAACTAATAAAAGTGAGTTCTTCAACGAGTTGTTTTCTTACCCCCCCCCCACTCCTTTGTAAGGAGGGGGTGCCCTTTAGGGCGGGGGAGGTAGATCCTTTTTAAACTTTTATCACTTAGCGCTTAATAACATATGTTTTCGCTATAAGATCATGCCAACCCTGTTTCTTCTTTGTAAAAGCTGCCCAAATATAACCTATGAAAAGAGCATGGCGTGATAAGAGTTGTGTTATATTTCGAATAAAGGCTTGTTTAAGACTTAATCTTTTATTGTCAGCTGTGATCACTTTGAGTTTTACAAGCTTCTTACCAAGTGTGGCTTGCCAAGCACTGGCTTCCATTAGTGTGGCATAAAGAAGATAAATAATGAAACTCAATTCCCTAATCCTGCTTTTGAAAATGGCAAACTCAATATTCATTTCAACATCATTGGGATAATGCAACCAGTTATAAAAAACTTCATCAAAACCAAAACAAAAATAAGCTAGGACGGCTATGGTAGCGACTATCGGAACTGTATCGATGAGGAAGGCTAACACACGCCGCCAAAAGCCACCAAAAATAACACCATCAATACTTTCATCTCTATCACGCTTTGAATCTTTCAAACCATACTCAAATTCACACACTATCAAGTAATAATACCAAGCACCAAAAACAGATCCAAAAAACAATCCAATAAACCACCACACTTTATACTTTGTTTTCTTAAATTGCCTGCTTCCCCAGTGGTAAAAAGTATATCCCCACAGAAAAAAACCGCTTATGCCAAGCGTCATTAAAAATGAAGACAAAATAAGTGATGGCCCTTCAGCAAGAGACTTTTGATAAAAAAAATGAAAATATATTAATGGGCTAATAAAAAGATAAACAAATATAATTCTTAATAACAGTTTAAATTTAGTCATAATAAATCCCTGCCCCCCCACTCCTTTGTAAGGAGGGGGTGCCCTTTAGGGCGGGGGAGGTAGATCATTGAAACTTCAAGAATCTACCTCCCCTTAATCCCCTCCTTACAAAGGAGGGGAGGCTTTGTTAATTCTATTGTACTAAGTCGGAACTTAACCCCATTTGATTAATAGCTAAATCAACTTGAGAAAACCCCAAACAAATAAGAACAACAATAACAATTAGTAATGTTCCTCTAAATTTATAGTGTTTTGGTTTTTCGATAACTATTTCATCAATATTAATTCCTTCTTTCTTCTTAACGACATCTCTTAATACAGCATAGAATAAATACCCACCAACAACAGAAACTACAAAACCAAATATGATTAATACATTATATAACTCTTTGTCGGGCGTAATTGATGCAAAAATAGCAAATATGGCAACATAGAGGGCAATGGCTTTTTCTCTTATTCTCTTTAGAAAGATATAGGGGTATAACCACTTAAACAAAGCGGCGTATATGGCTCCATACATAATGGTTGTCATGACAACAGGAACCAACATAAACACCCAAAAAGCTGGATGACCCACTTTATCAACACCATAAACTCCAGATATGGCCATGATCACAAAAGAATAAACATATGTTATAGCCGTTGAAACAATTCCTGCTATAAAGTAAGTATTTTGATTTTTCATGATGTAATCGCTTTCTTTTTATAAACAAGCCATCCCATAATTATACCAAGAATAATGCTCGCTAACGTATATAGCAAATGTGCATATAGTAAATACGATGAGTATGACATGAAAACTTGAAAACCTTCTTGCATTTTATAAGAAAAGATATCCCAATTCAGTAAATGAAAGGGAATTGTTGCCAAAAATCCAGAAAAGCCTCCTAGCACAATTGAATGAAAGCACTTATTATCTATTCGCCTTATTATTCTTATTTTACAACCCACACAATAAAGAGCACCCATTAAGCCCCCTTGAAAAAGTGACAAAATAGGACTTAGTATACTTTCAGGCTCTAAATGCCTTGGTGTCATGAAATAAATCATAGAATAGATATCAATAAGCAAAGCACCAAGAATAACTATTCTCCAGAAATTCTTATTATTTGTTTTTTCTGCAAGAATTTTTACAAGAGCAACCATGACACCTAAACTCGGTGCCATAGCTAAAGCAATGTTGTACCTCATGATAAAACCTGTAAAGCAGCTAATGAATTGTGTATGCGGGTGTTTTATAGAGTAAAAGAAGGAAATAATACTCGCGTAGAGCAAATATGCCATCAAGCCAGAAACAAATCCGACTATGATATGTTTAGCAGAATGGCTTTTAATCCTATCTATTATTTTAACATGCGCTATTAACGTATACAGAAACCCGAACAAGCCAAACAGCATTCCATATAACAACAAATAATACATGTTATAGTGATATAAAGAGGCGATAGAATAATAGGAAACTCCTGCATAAAGAACACCAAGAAGATAACTTATTATTGTGTTGATTAGTAGCTTTTTGATCATATAATATCTCCGGCTCACCTTAGAGCGTTCCATCAATATTCATTTTAATAATTTCGAATTAATTTCATGAGTCTTTCTGCCTTATTATGCTGATTTAAGAAATAGTAGGAACTTTCTTAAAATGAGAATTAGTATCTGGCCTAAAATAGTCTTCCAAGAAGCCTCGTTCAAAGTGATTTGCTAAAGAAGTGAGAAAAAAAGCACATAAAACAAG
>JAHJDR010000047.1 GCA_018812345.1 bacterium
ATACGCTTATTACGAATTTTATTCAAACTTTACAAGAGCTTATGGCAGCTTGCCCAGACCTTGTCAAACACCTTTTCTCTGCTTTTTATCAGTTCTAAGTTGACTTTCAGGGCAAGAGATTGTTAAGGGAGCGCCTCGAAAAACTATTATATAATCATATTTTAAGGAACCGATATGGCAACGCATAAATCAGCATTAAAGCGTCACAGACAAAGTTTAAAACATAGGCAAAGTAACCGCGCTATGAAAGCAGAAATTCAAACGTTAACAAAAAAAGTTATCAACGCGTCTGAAGAAGAAGCACCTGTAGTTCTCAAAGCCCTTCAATCAAAAATTGATAAAGCTGGCCGTAAAGGTGTTCTGCATTACAAAAATGCCGCTCACCGCGTCTCTCAAATGATGCGTAAAGTTACTGAGAAAACAATAGCGAAAGAAACTAACTAGTCGTTATTCATCACGCCGGCACACAGTAAGACCTTTTTAATAAACATCTCCGGCATCATTAAGTCACGTGTCAAGTGTCACGCGTCATGACTTAATTTTTTCTCCAATGACCTGTGGCTTGTTGACCTGTGTTCTTTAGCATATGGAAGCAGAAGTTATTGTATCAGGACCAACTTGGTTATCTCTTTTACCACCACTCATCACAATTATTGTCGCCTTTCTCAGTCGTCATATTATTATTTCTCTCTTTTTCGGAATTGTTTCCGGTGCTTTTATTGCCGCTGACTATAACTTTGTTGCCGCAGGTAAAAAAGCGGGACTTGTTATTTGGGATAAAATAGAACTCGCCAACCTACAATCCTTTGAAGCTTTTAACAATAGTTGGAATCTTTTTATTCTTCTCTTCTGTATTCTCTTAGGCACACTCATTGGCATGTTTTATCGTACGGGTGGTGCCAGCGCCTATGGCCGTTGGGCATTGAAGAAAATCAAATCCCGTCGTGGGGCATCACTGGCTACTATGTTTTTGGGCTGGATCATATTTTTTGATGATTACTTTAACTGCTTGACCGTTGGGGCTGTCATGCGACCCGTAACTGACCAGTTTAAAATATCACGAGCCAAACTTGCCTACATCATTGATTCGACAACAGCTCCTGTTTGTATATTGGCTCCTGTATCCACCTGGGTCGTTGAAGTGATCAATCAATTACGCATTGCTGGCGTTAAAGAGCCTTTTGAAATTTTCATGAAGTCCATCATTTTTAACACCTATTCATGGCTAGCTATTTTTCTTGTTTTTCTCGTTTCTGTTACCCGTCGCGATTTTGGTCCCATGAAATCTATCGAGCTAAAAGCCCTTATTGATGGTGAGTTGGGCGCTATAGAAATGGATCCTGATGACCTCAAGTATTCTGTATTTCGCCATGATGATTCCAAACAGGCTTACATGCGCGACTTAGCCATACCACTCATTGTGTTTGTTCTGCTTTGTTTTGGTTTCATGTTTTATACAGGTGGGGCAACATTTTTTGGCGGAAAAAACACATTATTAATTGCTTTGCAAAAAATGCATCTTGCCAAATCATTATTTTGGGGGGGCCTCATAGGCGTGATACTCGCTCTTTTCTATTATTTGACGCGAAAACTACTCACACTTAACGAAGCTGGCGAAATATTCTATAAAAGTGTGAAAATAATGTTTCCCGTTGTCCTCACCCTTCTTTTTGCTTGGTCTTTGGGTGCCATTATTTCTCAAGATCTTAAAACAGGCATTTATTTATCCAGTCTTTTAAAGGACTCTATCACCATAGCCTATTTGCCGGTCATCATCTTTTTTGTATCTTGTCTTGTGTCTTTTTCTACAGGGACATCATGGGGAACCTTTGCCATCATGATACCCATTACGGTTCCACTAGCACAGACACTAGCTCCAGAGCTTATGATTCCTATGATTGGCGCCCTATTAGCAGGTGCTATCTTTGGTGATCATGCTTCACCTATTTCAGACACAACAATATTAAGCTCTGTAGGTGCTGGCTGTGAGCATATGGACCATGTGATCACACAAATTCCTTACAGTGTTCTGGTCGCTTTTAGCTGTTGTGGAGGATTTTTAACTTCTGGCTTTATGATTAGCATGGGTCTTATGCCCACTGGGATTAGTAGCCTTTTGATTTCATTGGTTATTTTAACGACCTTATTTTTCTTAATAACGAAAAAACCGTTAAAATATGCTTAAACACTAACAAATCAAAAAAACTTCAAAAAAATGAACGCCTTAAGCAACTTTTGAGAAGGAATGCCGAAAGCAGATAAGCGTGAGAAGACCTAATTTATGACCGTTATCAGCACGACAACGATGCCCCTAGCAACTTGGTCACCTGTTCAATCTGCCATGAGTTTGTGCAGCGCTCTATCAAAAACCACCTCAAATATTATGAGTGCTGGTTTAGATTCTCTGGCGCATACAACACACGCACGCATGAGTGGCAATCCCCCTCTCACAACAGCAGATGCCTTTCAGGACTCACTAAAACCACTCTTAACAACAGCTGAAACCACACAGGATAATATCAGAGCGCCTTTAGCAGCAGCACCCATGGATATTGAATCCAAACCACAACAAGCCCTTGCCAATGCAAGAGCCCTAACGACCCCTCCAGGAAAACCCAGTTCCTACGAACAGTTTAAACTCTACTCACAAATTGTAAGCAACTTCTCCATTTTGGCATCCCGTTTTGCAGAACTTCTTTTAAAATCACGCGCTCGAAATAATATTAATTCTGCCATTAATCAGGATGGCTCACAACCTGAGATGCTACGAGGCGCTTGGGGATCTATGCACGCAGGCGCAAACTGGCTCATCTCAAACATTGAAAATCTTTTTTCCAAAGAGAATATAACAGGAACAGAATCACTTCCTGATGCCAAAAGAAGTATGGCCGGTAACCAAGCGGCAATGTCTTTTGTCCCATGGCTTGGTGTAAACAGCCTCAAAATTGGCCTTAACACATACCTGCTTTGGCGTGATCGGGCCAAAAGAGGTGCTCAAGCAACTCAAGAACGGCTGGGCATTCTAACCGATTCAGCAGCTAATCTTGTTCTCGGAATTGATTCAGCAATTTTTATTGCCGCATGTAAATCTTATGCTAGTAACGCTGACCCAGCACACACAGAACTTCTCCTTAATTGGGGGCACATCGGCAGTATTGCGGGAGGTTTGTTGCTCTTTGCAAGTAGCATGATGGCGTATAATCATGAGGAAATAAAAAAAGAAAAAACACATAAGACGCGGCCGTCAACATCCGGCTATTTTCTTTTTCAAGCATGCCTCTCAGGAACTTTTATTGTGCGTTCGTTAGAACAACTCAGATTATCAGGGGCTCTCGATTTTCTTAACCTTGGTTCACGACCAGAAACACAGCAAGTTGTACTAGACAACCTTATGGGCAGTGGTGATTTTCATATGGGAACAGTACTCGCGTTGATGAGCATGTTTGTCTATGCCAGTGGTCACATGATTCATAAATCAAACAAACTTTTGCAAAAAAATAGCGGTGTCATGGCGAAGCTCACGGCCGGAGACTCTGAATTATGGCACCACCTTGGTATTAAGAGCAGGGAAGACCCCTGCTATGAAAAACATATAAACAAAACGAAACGCCGCGTGTTGAGCAGTAAAATGGGGATTGCTAGCGGCGTCATGCTGGCTTCCGCAGCTTTTTTTCAGCACCCCAGCTCAGATGCTTTTGTCTTTTTACCTTATGTACTCTACCGTTCTTTTGCGTTTATGCAAGGGTGGTTTGAATTTAGAAGTTCTATTGAAAAAACACCCTGGGGAAATGCGATTAGCAGAAGTGTTCACTATATTAAGAATGCCCTGAAAAAAGAAAAGCCGTAATTTCTTACAGCTCTTAGAATTAATAAAACATTATATTGAGGAATCTATAATAACCAGCCTACGTTTTATTGAGGTGTTGTTTCAGTATCGGCTGGAGCTGTTGTGTCTGTTACAGGTGTTTCTCCATCAGTAGCGGTTTCTTGTTCAGCTTTTGCTTTAGCAATATTCTTATTTTTAAGTCTAACAATATCATTTTGTATTTCAACTTGTGTAACAACAAGTTTTGCTTGAGCGTCTGAAGTAGGCGTTGTTTGTTTAATTAAGAAAATAGTAACAACAACCGCTACGGCGATTAAGATATAGATTAAGTTTCTCATAGTTTCTCCTTTAAATATTATCAGTGAATTCGCAACTTCACGAATCCCTTTTTTTTAAATATCGTTTGGTTGAAAATACTCTTTTGGGTGCTTGCAACAAGGGCATTTACCGGGAGGAGTCTTTCCATCATGAACAAAGCCACACTTAGAACAGGTCCAACGCACAGTAGTTTCTCTTTGGTATACATTATCATTGGTCACCATGTCTAAGAGTTTTTTGTAGCGCTCGCGATGATGGGCTTCAACTTTAGCTATTTGTTTAAAGAGACGCGCAACTTCAGTAAATCCCTCTTCTTCTGCCTTGGCAGCAAATTCAGGATACATGGTTTGCGTCTCATAGTCCTCACCTTCCATGGCATCTTGTAAATTAGTTTTTGTGTCACCTACACCATGAAAAAGCTTGAACTCATCTTTAGCATGCTGCATCTCATTAATGGCTGTTTCTTCAAAAAAATCAGCAATGTAATGATAACCTTCTTTGCGCGCTTGCTTGGCATAATAAGTATATTTATTACGCGCTTGCGATTCACCAGCAAAAGCAGCCATTAAATTTTTCTCAGTTTCTGTACCCTTAAATTCCTTAGTCATAATTTCTCTTTTTTCTTTTCGCACAACGCACAACGCACTACGCAGTACGCACTACGAATCAAGGCCCCACATGAATAAAACTCTCATCAGTAGCATTCATGTACCATTCTTTATTTTTCAAATATTCTTCAAGTTCTTTTATTAGCATAGCCTCATGTTCTGCCTCTACATGGGCAAGCTCTCTTAACACGTGCCCACCTGAGGGATCAACTGCTTGATGTGCTGCTTTGAGATAAAAAGCCTGAGCTTGTTGTTCGCGTTCAATCGCTAAATTAAGTAACCCCTCTAAATCATTAATGATATTCTCAGGAATGGCTCCTTTTTCAGCTGTTTCAGGATTTCCGGGAACACGAGGAGGTTTTTCATCAGATTCCAACATTTCTTTATAAAGCGTGGTTAACTGGATCCCATGACCAACTTCTTCTTTTGCTAACTGTTCATATTTTTCTTTAATCTCTTTGTTCTGAATCATTTTGGCAATATGCCCATAAAACTTGGCGGCATCCTCTTCGCTACGAATGCCCATGCCAATAACTTCGAGGGCTGTTAGCTTTTCATTCATAAGAACTCCTTGAGTTTTACCTTCTTTATAAAAGAGGACACAAGTAGGCAAGAACATTAAATAATAAAATTTTCCCTTATCACCAACCAAAAACTAAGAAAGCCATTGAAGACAACATGGTTTCACGATATTAACCATAAAGCTTCCATCATTTTAACTTAGGGAAGAAAAACTAGGGGGAATACTATGTCAGAAAAACTCACACTCACAAACTCAGACAGACTCTATAAAGAAGCTTGGGAGCTCATACCTGGTGCTGTGGCCGGCATTAGACGCCCTTATAATTTTGTGCCAGGCGAATACCCTATTTACCTCACATCAGCCAAAGGCGGACGTATTATTGATGTGGACGGCAATGAATACATTGATATGCTTTGTGCTTATGGACCCATTATTGTCGGACACAGAGAAGAAGAAATCGATAATGCCGTGATCAAACAAATTCAGGAAAAAGGGTTTTGCATGTCATTAGTGCAAGAAGCCCAAAATGAGCTGGCACAAAAACTCATCGACATTATTCCCTGCTGTGAAAAAGCCTTCTTTATGAAAACAGGATCTGATGCGACAACAGCTGCCATTCGCGTAGCCCGCGGTTATACAGATCGCACAAAAATTCTTCGCAGCGGCTATCATGGTTGGCATGATTGGTGTGTGGAAGTAAAAGGGGGCATTCCAGAAAAGTTTTATGAAGATGTCTTTGAATTTAAATACAATGATCTTGAAGGCGCTGAAAAACTTTTCAAGCAACATGGTTCTGATTTAGCCGCTGTTATCATCACCCCCTTTGGCCATCCTTTAGGCTATGCGGTTCAATATCCCAAGCCTGGTTTTCTGGAAGGGTTGAAAGAGCTGTGTGAAAAGAATGGCACTGTGCTTATCTTTGATGAAATAAGAACAGGCTTTCGTTTAAGCCTGGGTGGCGCACAAGAACTCTTTAATGTCACACCCGATTTAGCGGTCTTTGGCAAAGCCATTGCCAATGGTTATCCTTTAAGTGTGGTTGTGGGCAAAAAAGAAATCATGAATGTGTTAGAGCAAAAAGTTTTTATCTCCAGCACCTTCTTTCCCAACAGCCTCGATCAAGTTGCGGCTCTGGCTAACATTAACTTTTTGGAAAAATATAAAGTTTTGGATGTAATAGCTAAGCGCGGCAAGATCTTTGGCAAAAAAATTGAAAAGATTCTTCAGGACTGTGGCATCCCCTGCTCTTTCTCAGGCGCCCCGTGGATGCCCTTCATTACTTTTGATAAGGATGATCAAGGTTTGTATAAAAAACGTCGTAAGGCCTTTTACACAGAAATCATTCGCCGCAAAGTTTTCCTTCAACCCTACCATCATGGCTACATTGCCTTTCGTCATACAGATGAAGACATGGACTATGTCGCCAACATGATTGCGGAGTCGCTGGAAGCTGTGAAAAAACAGATTTAATCCTGCTCTAACATGTCGGACACTTCAGACAATTCTGACAAAAGCGGTACAATTACTACAATGAGTGTGCTCTTATTCATAAACATGAGCACCCCTCTCACATTTTCAACATCCTGCGTAATAAAATAACATTTTCCCCCTTCCCATTTGCATGCACATCCGGCAGAATTTTTTTTCACATTTTTTTTGGAGGCATACATGCAAGTCACAAGCAAAGGAAATAACATGATCACCCATAACCCAGCAGCTCAAAACACACGCTCTACGGAGAAAAGCAATCGTTTGCTTTTTTTAGAACTGGTAGAACAAGCCAGACGAGAACTCCCCGCACAAGACACATCATGGCCACCTCGCAGCGCCCAACTTTTTCAAAACACCATGGGAACATCTTTACTCAGTCGTGAACGACTCACAGCCCTTCCTATCCTGCTCATGGACCAATACACAATATGGTCTTTGGAAAACATGGAGGCGCTTAGCAAAAGTTTGCCTGGCGAAAAATCAGGCCCTGTGAGTGATCATTTGGAAACCATGGAACGTGTGATGAATGAAAGCACAGATGGCGCACTCATTGCCCGCTGTGAACGTCTTTTTCACGAACTCGTGCCCCATTCCACACGATCAAGTTTGCATTCTTACTACAATGTACGTGCCCTGGATTCTTATGTGATGAATGCCTTTAGCACAGGCGCTACCGTTTTTATAACAAGTGAGCTAGCCAACCTTTTAACTGATGAAGAATTGCAAGCTGTCATGGCCCACGAACTGGCACATAATGATAAAGCCCACAGCTTAAATAATGTTCTCGATATTGTAAAAACCTTTGGGTTTCATTTTAAAGATTTGGTGAAGGAAGAAATTCACTGGATGCGTACTGGCGAACAAGGAGAACTATTAAAGCGAACAATTGAGGAAGGCATTATTAACCCTGTCTTAGAAGATTTTTCCGCCCACGCACCAGAAGTGGAAATAGAAGCGGATGTGCATGCTGTAGGCATTTTACAAAGAGCGGGCCTTGATCCACAAAACCTTATCAACGCCCTCATAAAACTCCACGACGGCCGCCCACAGCCAAATGCTGACGAAGTCGTGCGCCAGTATCCAGAGTTGGGGGAACGTGTTGAAGCGATTAAAGAGGCTATGGGAAAATACGAGTTGGTCGCATAAGAAGCTCTTTTTCACTAGAACCCTAACCTAAATTGATATATAGATAACAAGAACTTAATTCTTAAGGATTATCTATATGTCAAATTCTACGGCCAACAAACCTTGTCTGATTTCAAAAAACATTTATTTCTTTGTCATTTTTTGCACAGGCGCTTTTTCTTTAGTGTACCAAGTTATTTGGCAACGTTATTTAAGCCTCTTGGTGGGCAGTGAAGCGCGATCTTCTACGCTGATTGTAGCTGTCTTTCTTTTAGGCCTGGCCCTGGGTTATTATTTATTTGGCCTGCTGAGCATTAAGATTAAAAACAAAAAACAACTCCTTAAATATTATGGTATTGTTGAACTTGTTACAGGGCTCTATGCTGTTTTGTTTTCTCAATATTTTAATCTACTCAATAATAGTGCTCTTGCCAATATGGGCACATTTGCCGCAGACTTAACCCTTACGTTTCTCCTTATTTTTCCACCCACCATTCTCATGGGCGCTACAATCCCTATCATGACCTGTGTGCTGCCAGATGATAATAGTTCTCTTAATCGAAAACATGCTATCATTTATGGCCTCAATACAGTGGGCGCTTTTCTTGGTGTTATTGCTGGCAGCCTCTACCTAATGAATCAATGGGGCCTTGCTATGCCCTTACTCATAGTGGGTGGACTTAACATTCTCTTTTCCTTTATTTATATTGGAAACAACTTAAAGGGAGATGTCATTAAGCAAGACGACATGCCCACTATTAAATCGTCTTATTCTGCTTTAGCCATTTATCTCCTTGCCTTTATTTCCGGCCTCACATCCATCAGTTTGGAAATTATTTGGATTCGCCTTTGGGGACTTAGTATTGGTTCTTCGTATCTCGTATTCCCAATGGTATTAAGCATCTTTGTTCTCGGCTTAGGCATTGGCAGTTTAACTGTAAAAACCATCAGCACAAAAAAACTAAGGTACTATTTTTTGTGGATTCTGGGATCGCTTGTCATCTCTTTTCTTGCTGTTTCCTACTTGCCTGCGTGGACTAATCAAATACGTGTTTTGTTTGATAATAAGATAATTAACTTCTACCTCTATCATCTTATCATCTATTCTTTACTAGCCTTTTTTCTCCTACCATTTTTAATTCCAATGGGTAGATTGCTACCTACAGGCTATGCCCTTCTCCCCAAAGTTAAGGAAAAGTTTGGCCTCCAATGTGGCCTGTTGTATTTCTTTAATACCATTGGCACTTTTTTAGGCGCTGTTGTGCTTTCCTATTTCTTAGTTGAATATGCTTCCATGGAAACAATCTTTAGAATCAATATTGGTTTACTCAGCCTACTTTTTATTTACTTTCTGGCTAAAGATAAGAAAAATTCATGGATTTTTCTAGTCATACTTTTTCTCGTAATCTTTAATTTTTTTGGCAAATGGGATCGTGCTAATCATGCAGCCGGCCTCTTTATGAACAAAGAAAAGCTGCCCACTTATTTCACTGGCTTATTCAAAATCCATCCCAGCAAACTTGATACAATTTTCTTTAAGGATGGGAAAAACACAACTGTGGCTGTAACAAAAAATCCTCGCTTTGAAAAAATTCCTTCACTAGCCATTTTTGTAAATGGCAAACCAGATAGTTCAACAGTAAAAGACTATGGCACAACATCATTATTAGCAGCCTTGCCCTATCTTTATCTCCAAGAAACAGATCAACTTGATATGAATGTTATTGGTTTAGGCACAGGTGTTACAGCAGGTTTAATAGCAAAATTTGATGGGGTAAAATCTGTTGATGCTGTGGAAATATCAGAGGCCGTTATTGACGCCCTGCCTTTATTTGCAACAGAAACAATGCACATGCATAACAATCCCATAATTCATATTCACGCGCTAGATGCATTTAAGTTTTTTCGATCAACGCACAAAAGTATGATGTCATCACGTCTGAGCCGTCAAATCCATGGGTCGTCGGCATTGAAAACCTCTACACACCTTACTTCTACAACCTAACTAAAAAAGCACTCAAACCTAAAGGAATTTTAGCCCAATGGATCCATCTTTATGACTTGGATGACACCACATTTGTGACTATTCTTAACAATATTGCTGAACATTTTAACTATATTCATGTTTATGAGGTGGCCAAAAATGCTGATGTTGTAATTTTAGCTTCTGACACAGAACTTGCAGAAGAGTTTGCGCCTAATAAATTAGAAGACACAACCATCTCGTCAATTTTTACAAAACTAAATATTAAAAAATCAACAAATCTCAACTTTTTGCATAAACTTGACACCAATCAAATTCGCTACATCATCGCCCACAAAGATAAAATGATACACACGATTGATCACCCCACCATTGCTCATCGCGCTGTAAAATCTTTTTTTCAAGGCTCTATCGTCAAGATAGAAAACCTCATTCACCCATTCATCAGCAGACATTTACGCGCTTCAACAGAACAAACAACGCAGAGTCTCAAAGCTTTTTATAAAGACATTGATATTCACAAACAAGAATGCAGCACGAGAAATTTCTATCACTATGACAATCTTTTTTGTGAAATGGTTTTTCCTCACATTATAGATTATGATTTTTGGTTAAGTGATGAAGCGCCGTTAATGAGAATGGGTGCCTATCAGAACCTACGAAAAAATCAGGTCCTCTCTCAAAACAAAGCTTTTCTCACTGCCATCTTAGCTGAATACAAATTAGATAATCCTGAATATGTGAACAACAAACTCTTTAATGCTTTGGCTAATGAATACCTATCAGAATGGCTTTTTGATGAAATTGATCTTTTTATTGCCCAGCCTCAATCAACAAAACTCATTAGCAAACCAGGGCTGAACAAACTCAAAAACATGAGTCAGGAATTAAAACAAAGAGTAACAAAGGAATTCAATTTTCAATAACCCCTAATGAAAACTTATTATGATTTTATAACAATATCAATACGTTACAGCAGAACCAATCGATATGTTATTTATTTTTTCTTTTAAATGGATGGAAATGGATGGACAAATGGATGTTTATATGACATTCTTAAATGGATGGAAATGGATGTGTAAATGGATATAGAGTTTAAAACAACGTCTCTCCAAATTACCAATGACATACTTGAACTCATTACAGAAATTGATGAATTTAAGGGGACCTGGAAAGCCATTGGTCGACTAGCCCCTGAACGGCTCTCTAACCTTCGCCGAGTTGCTACGATTGAGAGTATTGGTTCGTCAACACGGATTGAGGGCTCAAAACTATCTGACCAAGAAATCCATACACTACTCTCAAATCTTGAGATCAAAAAATTTACGACACGAGACGAGCAAGAAGTAGCGGGGTATGCCACCGTGATGGAAACTGTTTTTTCCAGCTTTGATGCCATTCCACTGACAGAAAATCACATCAAACAGTTCCATCGAGATTTACTCAACTACACCGATAAAGATAAACGTCATCGTGGAGAATATAAAACGTTACCCAATCATGTTGAAGCCTTTGACCAAGATGGAAAAAGTCTAGGAGTTGTTTTTCAAACAACAACACCGTTCGATACACCTCGGTTAATGGAGGAGCTTGTAGCATGGGTAAATAAACATCCAGACAAAGCCAAATGGCATCCACTTTTAGTCATTGCCATTTTTATTGTATCTTTCCTTGCCATTCATCCTTTTCAGGATGGCAATGGACGACTCTCACGAATTTTGACAAACTTGCTCTTGCTTAGAGCTGGTTATGCCTATGTCCCCTATAGTTCTTTAGAAAGTGTGGTGGAAAAAAGCAAAGAAGCTTACTATCTTGCCTTGCGTCAAACACAGGGGACCCTTCAATCAAAATCTCCAAACTGGCAGCCATGGGTTTGCTATTTTTTAAAAACACTAAAACAGCAAAAAATACGACTTGAGAAAAAAATAGAGCGCGAAAACATTCTTATGGGTGAGCTCCCCGAACTTTCTATCAAGATTATAGAAATTGTTCGAGAACATGGTCGTATTACTGTCAGTGAAGCGGTCAAAGCAACGGGAGCCAACCGTAACACGATTAAAGATCATCTAAAATTGCTTGTAGAAAAAAGACATCTTATAAAACAGGGTGCAGGACGAGGAACTTGTTACTCACAGAGCTAAAAACAGCAACACCTAATCGAACCCATTTTATATATAA
>JAHJDR010000348.1 GCA_018812345.1 bacterium
AAGATGATCTTATTTTTGAAGCCATTCGTGCCAGCGGCGCAGGAGGCCAAAAGGTTAATAAAACATCTTCAGCCGTCCGCCTCACACACAAACCTTCAGGCATTGTTGTCCGTTGTCAAAGCGAACGCTCCCAACATCAGAACCGTGTCTCAGCCATGAAAATGCTAAAAGCGCGCCTCTATGAAAAAGAGCTTGAGAAGAAAAACAAAGAAAAACAAAAAGTCGAAGATAGCAAAATGGATATTGGTTGGGGTTCACAAATTCGCTCCTATGTTTTACACCCCTATCAAATGATCAAAGACCACCGCACCAGTATTGATTCTGGTCAAACCGGAAAAGTCCTAGATGGCGAAATTGATGAATTCATTAAAGAGTATTTGTTACGGTACGGATAATTCCTGTCTGCGCTAGACCCCGCAAACGGGGCAAGCGCTAGACTTTAGTCTTTAGTCTTTGGACTTTAGTCTATCATTCCCCAGCCATAAACGCTTCAATACGTTTGAAATCTTTGTGAGACAAACCAAGAAACTTAAGCCCCACACCAGGTGTGATGGGCTTTTTGCGGCCCGGGCCACGTTTTTTTGTCATTTGACGCATGACTTCTGCTGCCACATGAATGGGTTTGTCTTCCATGTACAAGCAAAATTTCAAAAAAACACGTGTACCTGCTTTGAGGGGCAGTTTCGTTTGAATAAAAACACCTGATGTCGAAATATCACTGGAAATAAAATAAAGAATGCCCTCATTAAATTCATCTTCAAAAATCACACGCGTTTGAATGGTTTTTCTGGGTGAAATACGATTATTCATACTTTTATTCCCAAATGTTTTGAAACAAGCTCAATAAACTCATTAGGTAAAAAGGGTTTAGCATAAATATAATCAACACCGAGTTTTTTCATTTTATTATGGTCTATCGCAGCTTCTCGGGAATAGATCATGACTTTCTTAGATTGTTTTAAATTTTTCTTACTAAAGACTTCTTGAAAAACACCCTCAGCATCTTCCTTTGGCATGGCATTATAATCCATGATGACAAGCTGCACTGTTTTGGGAAAATAAGTACGCATCACAGCAGCCATATCGCGATAAGGTATAAAATCTACTTTGCGCGGAATAGTCTTGATAATCATTTCAAGAAGATTTTGCGAAAGCGTTGATTTTGAAATGAAGATGACCCTCTTTGATAACATAGTCATTCTCACTGCATGTAAATTAATTAAAAGTCAAAGCGAAATCGCTTAGTTTGAGCATCTTGAAAAAATGGATATGCCTTTCGAATATGGGTCACTTGGTCCAAATCTATGGTACAAGCACCCACTCGCTGTTTCCCAGTCAAACACAAAAGAACCTCACCCCACGGAGAGATTACGCAAGAATGCCCATTAAAGCTAAGCCTGCCCTTCTTTCCCACACGATTACAGGCAATCACGAATATTTGATTTTCAATAGCACGTGCTTGCAACAGCATAAGCCAATGATCAATACGAGAAGCTGGCCATTGTGCACTCACAAGGGAAAACACAGCACCGCGACACGTTAAAGCCCGCAACAATTCAGGAAAACGAATATCATAACATATTAATGGCGCCACACGCCCCCAAGGAGTCATTATATTCTTGGCTTTTCGTCCGGGGGCAAACACCTTGTCCTCGCCATCAAGGCTAAAGAGGTGGATTTTATCATAATAACCCGATATTTTCCCCTGATGATTGAGAAAAAACGCCCTATTAGCGTAAGAAATAGGGTTCCCTACGCGTTTGTTTATTTTGGCATAATAACTACCAAAAAAACACACACGTTCCTGCTTTGCTTTTATTTTCAGTGCTGTCAGAAAATCATTGTAAGCCAAACAAAAATCTTTTCGTAAAGAAATTTTTCTTGGACCACTCAAAAACATTTCAGGCAACATAACCAAATCCGGCTTTAATGCCATAGCCTCATCAATAAGCATCATTGTGGGTTTTTGATTTTTAAAAAATTCATTATTTTGAGGATCATTTTGAACGAAGGCTATCTTTAACTTCTTATTTTTCATAAGATTTTTTTTATCTGAGTTCTTGACTGGTCTCATAAACTCGTTTATCCTTCATGATACATTTTGCGCATAAAAAGCATTTTGTCACTGAAAAATAAAAATGAGTTTTGCGTTACATATATGTAGATAATATGGCAAATTTTTGTTTCAGATTTTGTATACTCGCTCTGATAACCACTCAATTAATTTGTTGTGGTGGTAGCAAAAAAAGCACAACGCTCACACGAATTCATTTTGATTCTCATAAGGCTTTTATACGTAATGACATGATCCCTTTGCTCGACAAGCAAACTAAATATATCAGAGGGAACAAAGCTTACAACGTCATCATTGAAGGTCATAGTGATGATGCCGGCAGCAGACAATATAATGACCAATTGGCTCAAAAAAGAGCTGAGGCGGTTAAAGAGTACTTTGTCCGCTATAACATAAAAAAAAGCAGGCTCAACACCGTGAGTTACGGCAAAACAGTACCGCTTTGTAAGCAAAAAACACAAACATGTCGTTTTAATAATCGACGCGTTGAATTAAGGTTTAATAAAAAATAATTGTCGCATACCCTCTACAAACATTTTTTTTAATGTTTGGGAAGGATGTGCGCTGAAGCTTTCTGGGGGCAGATTATGAAATACATTTCAGGTTTAGTAATGCTTTTCGTGGTGGTTGCAGTCTTCACTGGTTGTCAAAACAAAAAGGTAGAAGTGCCTGTACAATCATATTCTTTACGTTCTGTTTATTTCGATTATGATGACAGCCTCATCAGAGGTGATGCAAGTACTGCCATGCAAGGTAATGCTAGTTACTTGAAACAAAACCCGAACGTCATGGTTACAATTGAAGGCAACTGTGATAACCGTGGCACAAATGAATACAATCTTGCCCTAGGTCATCGTCGTGCTCAAGCATCAAAAGGCTACATCATGAATCTAGGTGTCAGTGATTCCAGAATGAGTACCGTCAGTTATGGTGAAGAACGACCCGTATGTCACCAATACACTGAAGAATGCTGGCAAAGAAATCGTCGTGCTGACTTTAGAAAATAGTACGCGCCTATTATTTATTGCAAATTTCACAATTAAAGGTTTATCAGTCTAACTGGTAAACCTTTTTTTCTTTTCGCAGAAAAGAACCCTGCGTAGCTTTAGCGAAGCAGGGAGTAGCTGCAGAAAAGAAAAAAAAAGGTTTCCTCCGTCTATAGCGGACGGAAATGACAATTTTGAGGTCTTTATGAAAAAATTTACATCTATTATAATCCTATTAACACTTTGTCTCATAGCAAACTCTGCCCACGCCCGTAAAAGCAGCAACGACCAACCAAATCCCTCCAGTTATCAAAACATTCAAACAGCCGTTGATAATCACGGTACGAGCATTGCCAATTTTCAAAACGACATGAATTTGATCGTAAAGAAAATCCAAACTATCAATGGCGATATTGGCCGCAATTATAAACAAAATCAAGATCAAGAAAAACTCATCATTGATGTGCAAAATCGCCTACAAACAGTGGAAGATAAAATATCAGCCGTAACAACCCAATTACAGGAATTGCAAATTGAAGGCCTTCTCTCCCCTGTCTCTACTAAACGACTAAGAGAATATAAAAGCTATGCTAAGGGACTAGAATATGTAAATGCCGCTCAATATGATAAAGCCATTAAATCTATGCAATCCTTTCAAGCTGAAAACCAAAAGAGCATTTTAAAAAGCTATGCAGAGTTCTGGGTAGCTGAATCTTATTACATGCAGGGTGATTATAAAATGGCTATTAAAAAGTATCAGGATCTTGTGCAAATGAATCGCAATTCTAAAAAGCTCCCTTTAGCCATTTATCGCCAAGGGCTCTCCTTTTATCATCTCAAACGCTATGACGATGCCAAAGCTTTTTTTACACAAGTCATTCGCAAATACCCGCAAAATGTTGAAGCCATCCAAGCCAGCGCTGCTTTGAAACGCATTGACACGTTAGAAGAGTTAAAAAAGCAACAAAACTATGAATCGGGGTTGATTAATTAATTACGTCTCATGTCGCACGTCTCACGCCTGCCGCGTTTGCGGGGTCTCACGCTAGACGATAGACGCTAGACGATAGCACACCCAAATAAAATGAATCTAATAAAAAGACTCCAATACAGCCCCCTCTTCACCCAAGTCGTTATTATCCGCAAATGCAACTTGAGCTGCACATACTGTAATGAATTTGATAAAACATCAGACCCTGTCCCCACAGAAACGCTTAAAGCACTCTTTAGAAAGCTCAAAGAGCTGGGCACATTTGCTGTTAACATCACTGGTGGCGAACCATTTTTGCATCCAGATCTTTTTGAGCTTATTCGTTATGCGCGTTATGATCTTAAATTTACAAACACGAGCATGATCACTAACGGCTATTACCTCACTCCTGAAAATATAGAAAAACTTAATGAGGCCGGATTGCAAAACATGCAGATATCTATTGATGGCGTCAAACCAAACGATGTTACAATCAAAGTTCTCAATGCCTTGCGCAAGAAGCTTGGATTCTTAAAAGACCATGCAAAATTTGAAGTTGTCGTCTCTGGTGTTGTTGGCGCCTGCCCACCTGAAGAGTCCTTTGAAGTGATTCAATTTGCCAAAGACATGGGTTTTAGACCACGCATTCTTCTTGTCCACGATCATGATGGTCAAGTTA
>JAHJDR010000349.1 GCA_018812345.1 bacterium
AATTGTCTGTTCATTATTGACTCAGGAATAACCTGATAAGCGCCTTGTAAGAAACCAGCCATTCATATCCCCTTAATTTCACTACCTATTTCACCCCCCCCATCTAAAATTATCTTCTGCTCTTTGGCACTAAGTTTGCTTCTATAATACCCAGACACAAAACAAGCTTATCAATTAATGGGGGAAAAATGAAAAAAACAACCTTAACACTTATTAGCACCCTTGCTCTATTATTTTGCATTAACATAGCACAGGCTACAGCAACAAACTATGGACAAGTGGCTTATGCACCACCTCTGGTAAATCCTGTTGTTTTTACGAACCCAGAAGGAAGTGATGTACAAATCACACGCATTGTCCTTCAAGGTGATCGTGAATTTTACTTAAGCAATCAATTCTCTGAAACATGGTCCACAGCCTGCGGCCGCCCCTCTCAAGCAGAACCTACTGTTGTCGAGCCAGGAAATAGCTGTACAGTAGCTGTCGCTTTTCAGCCAACTCAATCTAATAATTACAGAGCTATTGTGAAATTCTTTTCTGCAGAGACACTTCTCTATTCAAAAACACTTGTGGGCACAGGCACCCCATCAAGTTGTGGTGATGTTATAGCAACAGAGGTAATTGAAATCACAGATAATGAACATCAAGCTGTTGATGAAGAGGTTCTTCCAGAAGACGATGACAATGAATGAGCAATAAATAGAAGCAAATAACTGGAAACCATTTTGCTGTTTTCATTTATAACAAG
This sequence comes from bacterium, assembly GCA_018812345.1. Classification (GTDB taxonomy): domain Bacteria; phylum UBA10199; class UBA10199; order UBA10199; family JADGCS01; genus JAHJDR01. The sequence continues at coordinate 749 of JAHJDR010000349.1, forward strand.
AGAGGATTTCAAATGAGACAATCAAGAAGATTATATACAAAAACTTGCTTTCTTTTTATGCTTTTCTTTATGCTTGTTGGCACCAGCTCTGTTGTTTTGGCCCAAAGACATATTTCATCAACTGTAAATCAAGCGCCTAAAGCACTAAATTTTCCCTGCTCAGATAATTTAGAAAGGGGGTTGGTTGGTCTTATTAACTCTACGATCACAGCTTCTTTAGCCTCTTCCCTAGAATTCCCTGTTACATTGGACGATGCAACTATTGGTGCCTGCAGCCCCGACAATGAATGTCTTTTGGGTGTCCATGATGACTTTCAAAAATGCTGGGTTAAAGAAGATGATACCTTATATTCCTATCATGGACAAATAATAACGCATGGAAGAATAAAGACCTATGTTCATCACTATGAGTATGATCCTGAACACGGTAATTTCATGCAAACAAGCTCAGATAACTAAATATAAAAAGCCTTACAACTCTAACACAAACCCGGGATCTGGATCCCCATTAGGCAACAGAACATAAAAAGGAAACCGCGTCTGAGCTTTTAAATCGGGTTTTCGGGATGTTAAAATCAATCTATCCTTATTATCCCAAACAGTTTTTATATAATGAAAAATTCGCCAGTCAAAAAATATTTTTTCCATTTTTTTATTATAGGATTCATCTGACACACAACTGTTTACATCTTGAAACTGCTTAAACTTTAACACATAACCGGGGTTATACACTTCCAAAGCATACAGCCTTCCTTGACTATCTTTGTATACAACGTCTTTGCTACAAAAATTTTGCTTAAGCTCTTTAATTTCCCCATCACGACCCACGTTAGCAAAATAGTAGTCCGTATCGACCTGGAAAGACACCGTGATCTCTCCTGATTCCTTTACATGAAAAAAATGAATCCCAGGTATCATGTTCCTTAATTCTGTCTTGTCCAATGTTTTTTGACCAAACACCATTGTCGCCTGTTTTGTGTTTTGGTAATCAAGAAGATAAAGATTGCTAGAATCCAAACCATATAACTTGCCATCTAAACCAAACGCTAAGTCCTCAAAACCTTTGCCTAAAGATAAATTTGAGGCCGTCTTGTTAAGAAGCTTGCCCTGCGCATCATAAGCTTCCCACCGTTCTTGCCCACTAACACCCTTTTTCTTATAATTATCTCCCTCTTTTCCAACGGCCAAATAAATGGAATCATCAGGTGCTATCAATAAACTCTTTGTATCGTTAGCAACACATTTCTTAGCCAACATAAAATCATGATCGAGCTTACCTGTTGGTAAAAATCTAAAAACTTTTGCTTTTGCTTGATCTTGTTCCTGTCCTTCGAGTTTAATACCTGCATAAATAACAATATGCCCCGTTGCTTGTACCCCAACATCAAAAGGATACACGCGCATATGTTTATGACTCACTATTTTATCGAGATTTTGTTCACACACATCTGCTGGCATATGTCTAAAGTTGCTTGGCTTTAATAATTCTGCTGTTTTGCCAACAAGAGATGCCACAGCAAATCCAGGGAGCATTAAAATAGTGCTCACCCTAAAATCTAGATCAAAAAAGAAATGACTTTTACCTAGAGGAATAAAATACGTTGTACCAAGTAAACAAACAGCCAGAACCAATGATATGAACAGGCTCTTAACCTTCTCGACATGATAAATAACAGTCATAATGAACGCTGATATTAGGTAAATAATAAACGCAGCGTAAATAACAGCAAAGGACATAATACCGTAGTCATCATCAAAACGAATCACGTCAAAAAAAATAAGCAACCATTCTAAAATAACAATACTAAAAAATATTGTAAGATGTATTTTTTTACTTTTTGAGTATTGTGACTGTTTTTTCATCCAGAAAGATCTCTCTATTTCACCCGAATAAACCCATCAACTGTCGCTTCTTTATTCTCTGTATGGGGAGAGCCTATTTCATTGATTTCTAGGTCTGTTGGGGTTGTTTGCTGTGCTTGTTTTTGCAGGGCATCGTTATGCTCGTCAAACCTTGGGTCTACAACACTTCCCGTGTTCTTGAGCTGGTTGTCCACAAGGTTCTTTTTATTGGCATCAAATTCTTTGCTGTTCGGGAGTGAAAGATTCTTTTCATAGTTTGTAAACACATTGAATTCGCGGTTAAAATGTTCTGATTTCCAAACCACTTCTCGAAAATGATGCAAATCCACACTTTTGGGTAAAAACACATCTATGTTTGTTGCTTTGCCTGGATTAACAACATGAGGATACTCCAGCATATCCTGCATTTTCTTGGGAAGCTGTGGCCATAATTTTTCGTTAAATTGTTTTACATGATTATAAGCTGTGTGTTTCTTGCCCATGCTATCAATAATGTACCACCGATCGTGACGTGTGTTAAGCTGAATAGCATCACCACTTCTATTGGTGACCACAAGATTAACAATGTGATAACCAGGAACAAGATTATCCAGTCTAGGATCATAAACCGCATCAATGGCAATGCCCCACTCCTGAATATTCAAACCAACTTCAGAACGGATGACCTTTTCTGTTTTCACGTTAGTACTTTTTTTATCCTTTGTATAACGCTTACTAACAGCAGCCTCTGCGTTGAGGGGCAAAAGGGAAACAACGATGATAACTACTAATGTATATATAAAATTTTTCATATCACTGCGTACAGTGTTCAGTGCTTAGTGCTCAGTGTTCAGTGTTTTTTTCAAATTCACTGGACACAGGCCACTGGTCACTGGACACTAGCTTAAGAACAAATCCAAACACTTCTGTGTCATGGCGTTTAAAGGAATTTTTTTCAATTCCTTGCGTGTAATTACTGTAAAACCATTACCTACCATTTTTGTCAATTGGGGCGAGGTCACAGGGCAGTCATAAACATGAGTTGTGATCCGTTTGTTTGTAATGGCGTGTTTTACTTGCCCTATTTTTGCCTTCTTTCTTGAGCTGGCTAACTCTACCTGTGGCAATTCCCACAAATGGCTAACAAGGCTATCCTTTGCCGGCTTCTTAAACAGCATTTTGTCTTGAGCATACATGATCACAACATCATGAATCACATTTTTATAGGTTGTTTTATTTTTCACAGGTAATTTTTCAGGACTTTTATCTTTAGCTGCACAAAACTTGTTCACAGGGCATTGAACACAGTTTGGTTTTTTCTGACACACAAGCGCCCCTAGCTCCATCATGGCTTCATTAAATAATCCTGGTTTTTTTGGTGAAAGCAAAATCCCAGCTTTATTCTCAAAATATTTATTAGCCTGTGTTGTGCTAATTTCTCTTTTGTAATTATAAAGTCGAGCTATCACGCGTTTAACATTTCCATCCACAACAGCTTTTTGTTCATTGAAACAAATCGAGGCAATGGCTGCTGCAGTATATGATCCAACACCTTTGAGTTTTACTAATTCATCATAAGTTTGAGGCACACGTCCTCGTTGATGAGTCACAATATCTTGGCTGGCCTTTTGAAAATTTCGAATCCGGGCATAATAGCCCAACCCCTGCCATAACTTTAGCAAATCTTTTTCTTTAGCTAAAGCCACAGATTCTATTGTGGGGTATTTTTTAATAAAACGTTCAAAATAACCCACAACAACACCCATGGTCGTCTGCTGCGCCATAATCTCAGAAAGCCAAATCTTATAAGGATCCTGTGAATCCCGAAAGGGCAAGGAGCGTTTATTCTTCCTATACCAAGTTAAGAGCTTTGTCCTAAATTGTCTTATATCTTCATTCTTCATTTAGTCTAGATCCTGTCATTACAACGAAAGCTGTCTGTACGCCTCATACGCTACTACAGACACTGAATTTGCTAAGTTTAAAGACCTCACTTTTCCCGGCATGGGAATCGTGCACGTTTGTTCCTTGTATTTTTCTAATAAATCTTCTGGAAGCCCCCGAGACTCTGAACCAAAAATAAGAAAATCATTCTCTTCGTAGTGAATGTGAGTATAAACTTTTTGAGTCTTTGTTGTATAAAAAAATAAGCGCCCGTCACCATGCTTTTCAAGAAACTGTGTTAAGCTATTATGCTCTATCACTTTAAGATGTTCCCAATAATCCAGACCCGTTCGCCTGATTTGTTTGTCACTAATAACAAATCCCATGGGGTGAACCAGGTGCAACTCCCAATCAAGCCCCACACAAAGCCGACCAATATTACCTGTATTTTGGGGAATGTCTGGATTTACAAGCACTATCTTGGGCATAAAAGACTACTACTGGGGCTACAATAAGGAATCAACACTGTTTTCAAACCTATTGATTATCAGAATAAGGACTGCTACACCATTGCCAAACAATGTAATGAAGCTTTCTAGCCATTGTCATACAGGCTTTACGCTGTACGCTAGACGCTAGACGCTAGACGAAAAATGTTACCCTTCAAAGAATACGAGCCAAAATGGCAAGATATGTGGTTTGCTAATAAAATTTTTGCTGGCATTACTGACACCTCAAAACCCAAGTATTATATATTAGACATGTTCCCTTACCCCAGTGGCGCCGGTCTTCATGTAGGACATGTTGAAGGCTACACAGCCTCTGATATTATCTCCCGTTACAAGCGGGCCCAAGGGTTTAATGTGCTCCACCCTATGGGTTGGGATGCCTTTGGTCTGCCTGCCGAACGCGCAGCGGTTCGTGATGGTCGCCACCCGGAAGTTATTACAAAAGAAAATGTTACCACCTTTAAAGACCAACTCAAATCTTTAGGTTTTTCCTACGATTGGGATCGTGAGATATCGACTACTGATCCTGATTACTACAAGTGGACACAGTGGATCTTTTTAAAACTTTATAACAAGGGACTCGCCTACATTGAAGAGGTTCCTGTAAATTGGTGTCCTGCTTTGGGCACTGTCTTAGCCAATGAAGAAGTACAAGATGGCAAATATGTTGAAACAGGAGATCCTGTTGAGCGTCGCATGATGAAACAATGGATGCTCAAAATTACCGCTTATGCCGACAGACTACTCGCTGATTTAGAAACCCTTGATTGGCCACACGGTGTTTTAGAAATGCAACGCAAATGGATTGGTTATTCTGAAGGTGCTGATGTCAAATTCCAAATTCAATCCGATAATTTGGAATTTGATCCTGAGCGACAAGAGGGAGTCGAAGGATTATCCTTCACTGTTTTCACAACAAGACCTGACACACTTTTCGGTGCCACTTATTGTGTCTTCGCACCTGAGCACGCTCTTGTAAATAAAATCACCACACCAGCGCAAAAAGAAGAAATCGATAAATACATTGAATGGGCCAAAAATCGATCTGATCGCGATCGCCAAATAGCAGCTGAAAAAGAAAAAACTGGCGTCTTTACAGGTGCTTTTGCTGTTAATCCCGTTAATGGCGAAAAGCTTCCCATTTGGATCGCAGACTATGTGCTCATGTCTTATGGCACAGGCGCTATTATGGCTGTTCCTGGTCATGATGAACGCGACCATGCCTTTGCAAAAAAAAACAACCTGCCCATCATTCAAGTCATTTCTGCACCAGAGGGTTTTGACATCCAAGAAGAAGCCTGGTCTGGAGATGGTCTTTTAATGAATTCAGGTGATTTCAATGAGCTTGAAAAAAATGATGGCATTCATAAAATAACAACATGGTTAGAAGAAAAGAGCATTGGCAAAAAACAACACCAATACAAACTCCGCGACTGGCTTTTTTCGCGCCAACGCTATTGGGGTGAGCCTTTTCCCATTATGTTTGATGCAGAGGGCAAAGAACACACTGTTGACGAACAAGATCTTCCCATTACGCTACCTTTTATTGAAGAGTACAAACCCACAGAAGATGGTCGCCCTCCTTTAGCGCGCAATGAAGAGTGGGTTTCCGTTACTAAAGATGGAAAGACATTTACCCGTGAAACAAATACCATGCCTCAATGGGCTGGTTCTTGTTGGTACTATTTAAGATTCATGGATCCCAAAAACACAGAGTTGCCTGTGGGCAAAGAAGCTGAAAACTATTGGGGACCTGTTGATCTCTACATTGGTGGAGTCGAACACGCTGTTTTGCATCTTTTATATGCTCGTTTCTGGCATAAAGTTCTGTATGACTGCGGCGTTGTTTCAACAATTGAACCTTTTCAAAAACTTTTTAATCAAGGCATCATCACAGCACACTCTTATAAAGATAAAAACGGTAAATACCATTCACCTGAAGCTGTAAAGGAAGATGGCAAAGGCAAATGGGTTCTGAGAAACTCTGGCGAACCTGTCACATCCATGGTTGAAAAAATGAGCAAATCAAAACTCAATGTTGTTAACCCCAATGATGTGATAAAAGAATATGGTGCTGATTGCTTGCGCATTTACGAAATGTTCATGGGACCTTTGGAACGCGAAAAACCATGGGAACAACAAGGTCTAGTAGGTGTTTACAAGTTTCTCTCAAAAGCCTGGCGTATGATCGTGGATGATCAAGGCAATGTTTTAGTTGATAACACAAAACCTTCTGATAACATCTTACGCCTCACACATAAAACCATAAAAAAAGTCACAGAAGACATTGAGAGCCTTTCGTTTAATACAGCTGTGAGCCAACTCATGATTTTTGTAAATGAGGTTACTAAAACAAAGGACCGACCAAAAGAGGCCATAACAGCTTTCTTAAAATGCTTGGCACCCTTTGCACCGCACATGGCTGAAGAGCTGTGGGAACGCCTTGGTGAACAACCTTTTGTGTCTAATGCAAGCTGGCCAACGTTTGACGCTCAATTAGCCAAAGCGGAGAAAATCACGATGGCTGTTCAGGTAAACGGCAAAACGCGTGGTACCATTGCTATTGACGAAAACACAGAAGAAGATGGGGCTGTGGCTTTGGCCAAAGAAATCACGTTTGTTCAAAACCAGCTTGCCCAAGGCGCCCAAATGCGTAAAATCATCTATGTGAAAAATAGAATTTTAAACCTTATTATTAAATAAAGATCAGCCCAAGTTTTACCTTGGGCTGATTCCTTCACACTAGCAACTCAAAGCCGTATCTCCTTCCACTTTCCTTTATAAAATCGTAGGTAAAATATAGTTGCGAGGAATAATGTTTCACTTGTTAAACCAATCCACGCCCCAAAAGCACCTAGTTTTATAAAAGCGCAAAAGAAAATGGCAATGGGTAAACCAACGAGCCAACTTCCATAAAGAGTCGCCTTCATGATCCATTTTGTATCACCAGCCCCTCTGAGAGCTCCAGAGGCAACAATGGCAATGATATCAAAAAACTGCAAAAAGGCAGCCAGAAACATAATCCGGCGACAAATAGCAACAACTGTAGGATCTGTATTAAACAGACCAACGATAGGTTGCGCTAGAGTTAATAGAATCACTGCCAAGGCACTGGCATATATAGCACCTATTGCGAGTGATGATTTAACACTCTTGGTTGCGGCATTTATATTTTTCGCGCCAATGTATTTACCGACCAACGCGGTTGTGGCAACAGCCAAACCATAGCCAGGCATAAATGAGAATCGAATGATTTGAATACAAATTTGCGAAGCTGCTAGCTGCCGATCACCAACGGCTCCAATGAGAGCAGAGAAGATCAAAAAACTCGCAATTCGTAAAAACATTTCAATTCCCAAAGGCAAACCAATCTTGATGATTCGTTTAACCTCAAGCCAATCAAATGCAGGCATTATACGCGTGCCGTAACTTTCATGTGTTTGTTTCTTCAAAAACATAAAAGCATACAGCAACACTGATGTGCCATTAGCTAAAACCGTTGCTAAACCAGCACCTGTAGCACCTAGTTTTGGCAAACCAAAGGCCCCAAATATCAGAGCATAATCCAGTGTGATATTAATGATATTCGCTACTATGGATATTTTCATGGGTGTTTTGGTATCTTGAGTTCCAATAAAGAAACTTGAGAAGGCAAAACACGACAAGAAAAAAGACGCACCATACAATCTAACACGAAAATACGCAGCCCCAATAGTTTGAACAGCATCAGTTGATGCTATTATAGAGAAAAGCCAATCACTCATTGGATTAAATATGAGGACAAAGCTTCCAAAAATAAGGGACAAGTATAATCCTTGCCAAGCCATATGGGCGCACTTCTTCCGCTCACCAGAACCAAAGCTCTGAGAAACAAAAGTCTCTAATATTTCTATGATCCCCATAAAAAGACCATAGACTGTAAAGATAGCCACGTTCGCTAATCCTACCGCCGCGATTTCACTGGCACCTAGTTTGCCAACCATGATCGTGTCTGTCATGGACATGACAGAATGCGAAATCATGGAAATAACGGCGGGAAAAGCCAACAGAATGACTTCTTTGAACCCGCCTCTTGTTTTCATGTTGTTCTCCTTTCAATAAAAAAGCCCCGAAAAGTGACAAACACCTCCCGAGGCTTTTAAGCATAAAAAAACCCCGGACAGTATCTAACTGCCCGGGGCTTTTGACGTTAAAAATCTTTTAGAATCTAAATCCGAAGACTAACAGCAAATGCACGGACAGAACGCCTTGGAACATCATTTCCTGTGGGCGCAATAGCTGTCATAAAGCATTGTGATTGCGTGTATGTTGATTTAAGATTCTTCATTAAATTAATTTCCTTATAATACTTATTTCTTTCTATCATATTACACTTTCATAAAACTATCAATACCACTTGTGTAATAAATTTATTTTTGAGATACATTATTCACATGTGTAAAATATTTTTTACAATTTTACTGGTCTGTTCTCTTTTTTTGACATCTTGTGCGGGAAAAAACTTTTCTTATAACACTTTTCCACAAACAGCGCGGCAGGATTTATCCCCTAATACATTAACGTCACAGGGCGCCTCATACTATCAACCTGAAATGGAAGAAAATAATCTAGAAGAAAACTTAGGCGGTGCCCTTCTAGGCCTTATTGGCGTTGCCCTAACCGTTGGTGCTATTGTTGTGCCCATCGTGCTCTTGTCCAAGTAATAAATA
>JAHJDR010000350.1 GCA_018812345.1 bacterium
AGAAAGGTTAATCATGAAAATTGCTCTCGTGGCCATGCCATGGCCACAATTTGATGCCCCCTCAGCTGCCCTGGGAATATTAAGCGCCTATCTTAAAAAAACACATCCTGAATGGCAGGTTGATTGCAAACACCCATACATAAATATGTGGCAAATGACGGAGTCAATATACGAAAGAATTTCAAATAATCAAACAGTGGAATTTCTATTCATACCACAAATCTTTCCTGAACAAACTAACGCCGTACAACCCTATTTTAATAAACTATTAGCAGATCATCTGAACATACCTAATGAAGATGAAAAAGAAAAACAGCTTAAACAGCTCTATGATAATTTTTTGAAAGCCAGTGAACACATTGTTGATGAGACTGTAAAAGCCCTTGCAAACAATTATGACCTTGTGGGTTTTTCAATAACCTATGCCCAACTCTTTTCCAGTATTGCTGTCGCTCAAAAGCTAAAAAAAGCCTCCCCCAACACGAAAATAGTTTTTGGTGGCGCTGGTGTTGAAGGTGATTGCGGGTATTCTATAATAAAAGAATTTTCATGTATTGATTATATTGTCCAAGGAGAAGGTGAAATTCCCTTTCTCAAGCTTACTGAAGCCCTCTCAAATGATCAGAAAGACGTTAACATACCTTGTGTGCTGACAAGGACAAATACTACTAAACCAGTGGGCCATTTTTCATTTACGTGTGAAGAACGCATGAAGAATCAAATTAATGATCTTAGCCTATTACCAACACCAGATTATGATGATTATCATAAACTAGCAGAAGAGCTCAATCTCTACTGGCAAATTCCCATAGAAACATCTCGCGGCTGCTGGTGGAATAACTGCTATTTCTGCAATCTCAATATTGGCAGTTATCGAGAAAAAAGACCTGAACGAGTGGCAAAAGAAATTAGTGCCCTAACGAGAAAATATAAAAATCTTAGATTAAAATTTATGGATAATGTGATGCGTAAAAAAGGTCTTAATGACATGATTGACGCTATCAAAGAATTGAAAATTTATTTACGATTTATTACCGAAGTTCGTGCCAGCATTCACCCTTCTGAGCTCTTAGCGCTTTGGGAAGCTGGGTGTAATATGCTTCAAATTGGCATTGAAGGCTTTTCATCAGCATACTTAAAACGAATGGGCAAAGGAAGTTCTACTATTCTTAATCTCCAGGCCTTAAAAACCTGTTGCGAATTGGGGATAACAAGTGCTTCAAATGTTCTCGTCAAATTTCCAGGCGCCACGCAAGAAGAAGTTCATGAAAATGCTTATAACATGGAACATTATGCCATTGCTTATGAACCAACGGAACTGTCGGAATTTTGCCTTTATGTGAATTCTCCCGTTTGTGCGCAAGTAAATGATTTTGGAATCACCAATATAAGAAATTCACATGATTTTCTAAATGTTTTACCAAAAGAAGTCGTGAAAAATCTGAAAATATTTTGGCAGGATTACAATTCGGATTCAAAAGCAGACTGGGCGGCAGTCTATGCTGTGAGAGATAAATGGAAAGCCTTGCGTAACTCTTTACAAAAAATTAAAACACGAACCGACCACCCTCTTTTTTACACAGATGGCAGCTCTTTTCTTGAAATTGTGGATCGACGAGATGGCTTTCGTCTGATTTTATTAGAGGATGAATGGTATGACATCTACATGTATGCCATGGAAATTAGAAGTTACAAAAACATTCTAGCCTACATGAAAAATCGTTGTGATGAGACAAAAGTAAAAGAAATTTTAGAGGCCTGTGTAACAGAAAAACTCATGTTTACAGAACGTGGGCAATATCTTTCACTGGCAACAGCGGTAAGCCCACTCATGGCAGCCAGAAGAATTCGTCAAGCTAAAGAAAAATGATCTCATGATCTCGCTTCTCTTTTAGTCAAAGCTGCTTGCAAGCTTGATTTTTTATCAGATAATTCCTTAAATTTTAGTCCCGCACCCTGTGCTTGTCGTTGATATTCAGGCATAGATACATAAGCCCCTGCTTGTAATATTTCCTCAAATACATTTGTTGCTAATTGATAATACTGATAACTCGTCTGCAATGCTCTTGCCTCACTCTGTGCAGAAGAAAAAGCCGTATTTAGATTAATATCAGCCATGTGCTCTAGGCAAATGCCCCAAGCCACTTTAGCTTGAAACATTTTTTCAACTTCTTTGGAATCAAAATCTTCAGATCTAGGTGTGATGAGTGATTGATAGCGGCCCACTTCATAAGTAGCGACAAGTTTACTGAGTAGAATTCTAACACCGTCTAAATGCGTTCGTGCCAGTGATCCTGATGTATATAAAGCATTCACACCTTGGCCCATAAAAGCCAATATTTGTGTGAGTTCATCTTTATTTTCAGCAGCTATATTTTTGATATTGCCAAATAAAATTGTCGATGCCTGAAAACCAAAAACACCGAATTGAGGAAGTCCTAGTGCTAGAGCTTGTGCTCCTGTATAGGCTAGTGTATGTGCATAAGAACTTAGTCTCTCCATTTCTGATGGATCATTTAACACGCCCATGCCGTGCAAAATCTTCGGCTTAATAAATAAATTAAATAGTCCTTTTGTAAAAAAACTTGCCGTTGTTAGTGTGCGATCAATGATTCCCATTGTTTTTTGTGGGCCCATTGCGTTTTGTTTTTGCTTAATTCTCGTCAGTGTTAGGTCGGTAATTCTTTGAGGAACAGTACCAAGACAGTGCTTTGGCAATGAACCAAGAAGTGGTCTTTTTAAGGCTTCACCCGTTAAAAGACTCAATTGATGCATGGGATGAAATGGCGTCCCTGTCATTAATATAGTATTATTCATAACCCTATTTAGCCCGACTTATAATTCCTTATCGCATTGTGACACCAAATGTTGCTTAGTTTAATGATAAAATAAAAGTCCCAACCTTAGTCCCAGTCCCGGTCTCACAAGAGTTTGTGAGACTCAAAAAAGCCTTCTAAACACATAACACTCTGTTATCATAGATACTATTATTTTTATTTACTTGGCACGACCATTGCTTATATTACTAATAGTAAAACTAATAATAATCTAAAGCATTGCTTTTTAATATGATTTTAATATATAATTAATATGTACTCATGGGATGAAAATAAAAGCGAACAAAACGTTTTGAAACATGGTATTAGCTTTGAAATTGCTAGAGATTACATTTTTGAACAACGTAATATATTTATTACTAATGCTGCCTACAATAAAGGTGAAAAAAGGCATGCTGTTATCGGTAAATATCAAGGCAAATATTATGTTGGTATTTTTACTATTAGACGAAAAAAGATAAGAATAATCTCTGTTAGGAGAGCGCGTCATGAAGAAGAAAAACAAGCAAAACAAAAAGGACTTTGATCAGCGTTTTGATGATGGCCTTGAAACTATAGATTTTTCAACAGGTGAGATTACTGAGGGTCTGAGCAAAGTTATTAAAATCCCGCCAATGACAATCCCTGCGTGGCTTAATGCTGAAATCGAAAAACTGGCACGCCTTCAAGCCAACCCAAAAACAGCTATCATTCGTCAACTTCTTGTCGAAGCCCTCATGTCCAGAAAAAAAACTATCTGATTCACAAACCAGTCCGATAGCCCTTCTGCACAGCTTCAATATGAACAAAAGATACTCTACTTACCTTCTTTAGCCACATCCATAGCTGCCTGTTTGGGCTCATGGGCCATGGTGATGGGGCGGCCGATCACAATGTAATCAGCACCTGCCTCAATGGCGTCTTTTGGTGTCATCGTGCGTTTTTGATCATCTTTTTGATACCAGGTAGGTCTGATACCAGGAGTCACAATGAGAAAATCTTTTTCTGTATGTTCGCGAATGAGTGTGATTTCTTTTGGTGAAGCCACGACGCCTTGAATGCCTGCCATCTGTGCTAACTTTGCTAAATGAAGAACTTGTTCACCTAAAGGCACTTTAAGATTAAGATCTTCACGCAAAACATCTTGGTTAATGCTTGTGAGAATTGTCACACCAAGAACCTTTGTCTTTTCATTTCCCGAATCAATCACACCTTGCCTAGCGGCACGCATCATTTCAAAGCCACCCATGGTATGTATCGTGAGAAAATCAACATCAAGATCACCGGCAGCATGACATGCCCCACGAACGGTATTGGGAATATCATGAAATTTAAGATCAAGAAAAACCTGCCCACCCTGTTTTTTGATGTATTCTACAATCGTAGGCCCTAATCGAGTAAAAAGCTGTTTGCCCACTTTAAAAACCCCCACATGACCTGTGAGTTCATCAATAAGCTTTTTAGCCTGATCAAAGGTACTAACATCGAGGGCCACAACTATTTTGTTTTTCATAAAGTCTCTCGGTTATCGGTTATCGGTTATCGGTTATCGAGTAGATAACCAATTTTGCGGATCTTTTCTCCAATTTAAAACCATGTCTTTTTGCTCTTCTTGTATTTTTCCCATTTCAATTGCCACATCTAAAAGAGCATCAAGATTAGTCAATGTATGAAGTGCTACTCCTGCTACTTCAAAACCTTTTGTGGCTTTGGGCATGCCATAGGAGAAAATCGCTACACAACCCACGACATTATCTGAAATACTTTTCACAGCATTAACCGCTTCTAAGGAGCTGCCACCTGTAGTAACTAAATCTTCTACAATAAGAACTTTTTCTTGAGGTCCTATACACCCTTCTATTTTATTTTCTTTGCCATGGCCTTTTTCTTTGCCTCTGATATACACCATGGGCTTTTCATAGTATGCGGCAATCCAAGCAGCCCAACTAATACCCGCTGTAGCCGTTCCTGCCACGACATCAAAAGAGAGCCCATTTTCCTCGATTAATTTAATAAACCCTTTAACAATTTTTTTGCGTGCCTGTGGATGAGATAGGAGCAAGCGGTTATCACAATATATAGGGCTCTTAATCCCTGAGGCATAGGTAAAAGGCTCATCAGGTCGTAGCATAACGGCGTTTTTCTCTAACAGTATTTTGGCAATTTTTTGGTTTAGCATGATTTTGCGTCTAGCGTCTAGCGTCTAGCGTCTAGCGTCTAGCGTGAAAAAATATATGATAGACGATGGACGATAGACAATAGACGAAATGAGTGTATAAATTGGATATTAGATCTTATTTCAATAATCAATATTCAATATTCTCTTTTCCGTCATTGCCACTCCCTCGACAAGCTCGGAATCGCAATGACGGGAGCAGGATATTGGATAAATTTATTGGCAATTGACAATAAGCGATAAGCTATTTGCAATTGAAATTGCCGCTTGCCTATTGTCACTAGCTTATTATCAATTATTTCTAACTTCCTATGTTTTGTATTCATTATTCAATCATTGATTCTTAGCACAAATAAATCTATTTTATTACAATGAACTCAAAATATAACATAAATACCAAAGTAACCGTCCGCTTCTCTGACACCGATGCCATGGGACATCTTAACAATGCCAAAATATTCTCTTACATGGAAGAAGGACGCGTCACTTATTTTAAGAATGTTTTTCCTGATCAAGACCTTGCTAAACATTTTGATGTCTTTCCCTTCATTATTGCCCAAATCCAAGCTGAGTTTAAATCACCTGCTTATTGCGGCGAAACGCTTGTCGTGAGTTTGGGCATTACAAAATTTGGCACTAAAAGTTTTACCATGGAATACGATATCACAGAGGAAAAAACAGGCAGACCCGTAGCCACAGGCTCTAGCATACTGGTAATGTTCGATTATAAAACCCAAAAAACCTTCCCCATCCCTGACGAGTTTAAAGCTAAAATTCAACTAATTGAAAAATAAGCTTTAATTCTATTTTTTAGTTCTTTATTACGGAAAACGGACGACGGAAAACGGAAACCGAGATTGACCTATTGAAATCATTAGAGTATTTGATAAGGCCATGATTCAAGACATCACAAACAATATTTGTGGCCTTAAAGAGAACATCGCTGAAGCCGCTAAAACTTGTGACAGAAATCCAGATGACATCACTCTCATTGCTGTATCAAAAAAGAAGTCTATTCACGACATAAAACAGGCCCTCATTGCGGGACAAACCCACTTTGGTGAGAGCTACGTACAAGAACTCGCCTCTAAAGTGCAGGACTTTAATAATCCCGCTATTATCTGGCATTTCATTGGTCATTTACAAAAAAATAAAGCTAAATTTCTCGTAGGATATGTGGATCTCATTCATACAATAGACCGAATATCATTGGCTCAAACTATTAATCAGCTAGCTGAAAATAAGAACATTGTTCAAAAAGGCCTCATTCAGGTGAAAATCTCCCAAGAAGAATCAAAATATGGCATCCTTCCTGAAGAGGTTCCCACTTTACTAACAGAGCTCAATAGCATGAATAATATAAATATTATGGGACTTATGCTCATCGGCACGTGGACAGAAGATACAACCATTCAACAAAAAGAATTTCACGCTTTGCGCAAATTAAGAGATGATTTGAATGCAAAAAATCTTTATAGAAATGAACTTAAGGAACTTTCCATGGGAATGAGTCATGATTATGCTCTCGCCATTAAAGAAGGCGCCACCATGATTCGCATTGGAACAGATATTTTTGGAGAACGCGTATGACAGACCTACCTTTTGGACAATTAAGACAAACCATGTCTTTAGGTGTTATTGGATTTGGCAATATTGCAGAAGCTATTGTCACACGACTTGAAAAAGAAGATCTCATTTATCCAAGAGACATCATCACAATTGAAACGAATAAAGATAGAGCCCTCCACATCAAAAGAAAATATGGTGTAACCGTTTTAAAGGATTACGCCTCTTTATGTACACGCTCATCAGTGATTCTGTTATCAGTTAAGCCACAAAACATTGATGAGGTGCTTCCTCTTCTTAAAAAACACCATACAAACCAGCTCATTCTTACTGTGGTTACAGGTGTTGCTATAAAGAAATATGAAAGAGAGCTCGGATCAAACATTAGATTAATTCGCATCATGCCCAACACGCCAGCATTGATTGGTTTAGGCATGAGCGCTTATTTTGCCAGCAATAAATGTACTGATAAAGATAAATGGCTTTGCCATAAAATATTTACCTGTGTTGGTAATACATTAGAAATAAAGAATGAAGCCCTCTTAGACCCCATTACAGCAACTTCTGGATCAGGCCCAGCTTATGTCTATCAATTTGCGCAAAGCTTGATTGATGCGGCCATTAAACAAGGCATTAAGCCAGCCATAGCCAAGACCCTCATATTGGAAACCCTAAGAGGTGCAACGGAAATGATGATGCAATCAAAAGAATCTATTGATGTGCTCACAGGACGAGTAGCCACTAAAGGAGGCACAACAGAGGCAGGCATTAAAGTATTAAAAAAAGAAGGGTTTTATAGAGCCATTGACGGCTGCGTAAAAGCAGCCACCAAACGCGCTAAAGAACTTAGCAGATAAAGGATTTGCTCTTGTTGTTATGTGTTGTGCAAGCCATACGCACAACTCACGACGCACGACGCATTACGAGATTATGTTTTCACTCGGATATATATTAATCGCCACTGCTAAGATCATTCATACGATCTTAAGCATGTATCAATTCATTGTTTTAGCTGCCGTGATAATATCATGGATTAGACCCAGGCCTGCGCATCAAATCATCAGCTCAATACTACTGATTGTCTATAAATTAACGGAGCCCGTTTTTTATCAAATAAGAAAACGTTTGCCTCGCGCTTTTTTTCCTGGTGGAATGGATTTTACACCCATTATTGTTCTCCTTCTACTCTATGCCATTGATTTATTTGTAAGTGGATTGCTCTTTGATATTGGTATGCGCATGCGCTTGGAAGATGTTGTACAACCAATTACTGGCGGGTTTCAACCACAAATCTAAGCTATAAGCTATGAGGATTAAGGATTAAGCTTGAGTTTTAAATTAAACATTAAGATTTTACCAAATGCAAAGAAAAATGAAATAGTGCAATTTGAAAATAATACATTAAAAATCAGAATTACAGCCCCACCAGTTGATGGGAAGGCCAATGAGACATTGATCAAATTCTTAAGTAAGGAATGGAAAATAGCAAAATCACAAATCAATATTTTAAAAGGACTAACATCAAGACAAAAAACAATTGAGGTACCTGATTGTGTCAAGAAGACTATCGCTAAGTAAAATAAAAGATACGTACGCAAAACTCAATATTGCCCTTTCAAAAAAGGCCACGTCAACTTTAGAAAAAGTCATGATGACAGAGCATACTTTCATGATTGTTATTGCTGTTATCATTGGTATACTAGCAGGTTTTGGTGCCATCATCATCCGCAGCTTGATCAAATGGGTTTCCACAATTTCTTTTCCAGGCACTTCTGATCTCTTAAGCAATATCATGGCACAACCATGGTATGTTATCGTTTTTGTGCCTGCACTTGGTGGCGCCATAGTGGGACCTCTCATTTATTTTTTCGCCCGCGAGGCCAAAGGCCATGGCGTTCCTGAAGTCATGCAAGCTATTTTACTCAAAGGCGGCATCATTCGCCCACGCGTCGCCATTGTGAAAGCCATTGCATCAGTTCTCACAATTGGAACAGGTGGTTCTGTAGGGCGTGAAGGTCCTATTGTACAAATTGGCTCCAGCATCGGCTCATCTGTTGGTCAATTTTTTCGTGTGTCTGACCAAAGACTCACTACTTTTGTTGGCTGTGGTGCCGCTGCCGGTATAGCTGCGGCCTTCAACGCCCCTATTGCTGGCGCCCTCTTTGCTGTTGAAATCATTTTACAAGATTTTGCCTTTTCGCAATTCTCCCCCATTGTGATCTCCTCTGTAACGGCAACAGTTATTTCGCATCATTTTGAAGGAAACTTTTCAGCTTTTCAAGTCCCTCCTTACATGCTGACAAACCCCAAAGAGCTGTTTTTCTATTTTATTCTGGCTATTCTCTGTGCTATAGTAGGATTTCTCTTCATTCGCGTACTCTACTTTTGTGAAGATTTCTTTGATGACAAACTAAAGATCCCAGAATATCTTAAACCCATTATTGGCGGATTACTCATTGGTGGCATAGCTTTAATCTTTCCTCAAGTTATGGGCGTTGGTTACGAATCCATCAATAACGCCCTCCATGGCAAGACCATTTGGTATATGGCCTTTGTTCTTATCTTTATAAAAATCATTGCTACATCATTTACACTAGGCTCAGGTGGATCTGGAGGAATCTTTGCGCCTTCCCTCTTCCTAGGAGCCATGACAGGTGTGTCTTTTGGCAGCGTTATACATAATCTCTTTCCGTCTATTACAGCCACACCAGGTGCCTATGCTCTCGTGGCCATGGGGGGGCTTGTAGCCGCCACAACACAAGCACCGATTACAGCCATCATTATTGTCTTTGAGTTGACTAATGATTACCACATCATTTTACCTCTCATGATCACCTGTATTGTCAGCACCATTGTGTCTACCAAATTTTCCCGTGAATCCATCTATACACTTAAATTACTCAGACGTAATATTCACATCAAAGATGGCACAGAAGTAAATATCATGAAATCACTCTATGTAAAAGATATTTACACGGAATCCTTTGAAACAATTTTGGTTACAGAAGATTTTGATCATATTGTAAAACAACTCATATCGGGCCGTGACCCCTATCTTCTGGTTATTGATAAGAATAAAAACTACCAAGGTATCATTTCTATTAACAGCATAAAAGAATATCTTTTTGAAAAAGATATTTTTCACGATCTCCTCATAGCTGATGATATTGCAGATAAGAAAGTGGAAACAGTTCTTCCAGAAGACAATTGTCAAATTGTTTTGGATAAAATTTCAAAATCTAAATTAGAAGGCATGCCAGTACTCGATCCTAAGAACAAAAAGCATGTTTTAGGCATTATCTGGCGTAAAAATATTCTTGATGCCTACAATAGAGAAATCATGAGACGCGATGTCACATCATCACTTGCCTCTCAAATAACCATGAAAGAAAATAGTACAACAGTACAGTTCATGGAAGGTTATTCAATTGCTGAAGTTAAAGTACCTAGCCAATACGTTGGCAAATCCATTAAAGAACTCAATATCAGGAACCGCTATGGTGTCGATATTCTCCTAATCAAGTCAGCCAGTCCTGGTCGCGGCCCCAAAATGAAAGCCATCCCCAGCCCTGATCATATTTTTACGGAAAAAGATTATCTAGTCATTGCTGGTGAAATTAAGAATATTAATATGTTTAAGAAGATGTGATCTGCTATATCGGTTATCGGTTATCGG
>JAHJDR010000351.1 GCA_018812345.1 bacterium
CACAAAGAAAGAGGATTTATTATGAAAACAAAACAGTTATTGTCTTTAATCTCTTTGTTTCTCATCAGTATTACTTTTGTTGCCCAGGCAAACCAAGTAAAACAACTCGACATCATAAGCTCTGAGCAGGTTTATAAAATCCAAGAACCCATAAACGTCACGGTCACCAACAACACTACAGACAAAACTCTTAGCTACTATGTTATACGCGCTGAATGGTTTGATAGTGATGTGTGGAAACAAGTGCGCTCTGACACAGGCTGCCCCTGCATGGCTGAATGCAAAAAAGGACCTGCCTATATAAAACCAGGAATAACAACAACGATTCACTGGGATCAAAAAGATGATAAATGCCTTCAAGTTCAACCAGGCACGTATCGTCTTAATGTTTCCTTTGTGGAAAAACAGCCTTCAGTAAAAGATTTTAAGCAACCCTCAACAACTTTTGTGATTAAACAATAGTGATCGAGGAAACCTACTTATATTAGTCCCGCAACATACAGCGGCATACATGACAACCCCTGCTTTTGGAGCTTAATGGGACAACCTGAAATCAAATAACTTTTATATGGCTGATAACGATTTGTAAATACCGCAAGACTTTTTGCTTTTTTATTTATTCCTGCCTTAATTTCAATTGGTGTTATTTGACCATCAAGCATTGCCAACAATTCGATTTCACTTGTACCCTCTTGCCATGAATACAACGCTTGTTCCCATTGACTTGATAATTCTTGCACAACATAATTTTCAGCAAAATACCCTTTATAACTACCGTAATCATAATTATAAATTGTCTTTGGTTCTAGCCCTACCATTAACCCTAACAGCCCAATATCAAATAAATAAAGTTTAAATTTATTATGATCTGTATACGCTTTGAGGGGTTGCTCTGCTTTCTTGCAAATGGGCATTTTATAGACGAGCCCTGCTTTTTTACATAGGAATAAAGACATTATTATGTTTTTTATCCCAGCAAATAAAAGACGTAAAAACGGCTTCAAATTTCTAACCATTTGTTATTATATTGCTTATTTTGTTATCATTCTTTATAAATTCTTTATATGGCCCTCTTTATCCAAATAGCCGGCATAAAGAGTTTTGATGAAGCTCAAATGATTCTTGATCTGGGAGCTGACCTCATTGGCTTTCCCTTAAAACTTGGTTATCACAAAGAAGATGTTAACGAAGATGAAGCGGCTGCCATTATTCAAAAACTTGGCAAACCAGAAAAATGCTGTCTCATCACTTATCTTAATCTTGCCAATGACATTCATGCGCTGTGTTCAAAACTTGGTGTACTAACCGTACAACTTCATGGTGATGTAACAATAGAAGAACTCATAAAACTCAAACAACTCAATCCATCCTACAAAATTATTAAAAGTTTGATCGTAAAATATAATAATCTAGATGAACTCAAAAACAATGTCACCACCCTCTCCCCCCATATCGACATGTTCATCACAGACACCTTTGATCCAAAAACAGGTGCCAGCGGCGCCACAGGCAAAACCCATGATTGGAATGTGAGTAAAGAACTTGTCACTTTTTCATCCAAGCCTATTATCCTAGCCGGCGGCCTAAATCCCACCAATGTTCAACAAGCTATTCAACTTGTACAACCGTATGGGGTTGATGTGCACTCTGGGGTTGAAAATGAATGGGGTAATAAGGATTCGTTACTTGTGGAGACGTTTGTAACTAAAGTAATAATTTGATTTATGAGTACCGGAGTGCCTGTGTTCCAGGGTAAAATTGAGGCGCAAGGCTTAAGGCTTAGGGCTTAGGGTTTGAGATCTTTTGGGTTTCAGATTCTTTGGGTTCTCAGGTTCTCAGGTTCTCAGGGTCGCTGGGTCTCGGGAAGAATTATCCATATTCGATATTAAAAGTCCCTCTGAAATCTACCTCTCCCACCCTTTCCCGCGAACGGGACCCCGCTCTGCGGTGGCGGGCACCCTCTCCTTATCCCGCAAACGGGACCCCGGCATGCGGGGCAAAGGAGAGGGAGGATTAGTTTACAAATCCCCCAAAGGTCCAAATAAACGATGTCTCGACTGTCTCGATTGTCTCGCCCCCCCTGGCACCCTGGCACACCGGCACCTCGGTACAAAGATCGGACACAAATGTGTCCACTTTCCCTATCATATCAACAACTTTCATAGTAATTCGACGATAATAGCTATATCAAAGAGAACTTATAGGAGCTTATGTGACAACGATATTTTCTCCATTAAATCCAGCACTTATGGGTGGCTTTTCTGTAAGCACTATGGCAGCAGCACCGCCTTCTACCATTGATCAGCCTGAAATTATTCGTGCCCCTGTTCGTGAAAAAAAGGGGCCTGTTTTTGATCACGGCACACCAGATGGCAAGTTCGATCAATTGCCAGAATTTGATCCTGCTCCCAAACACTCTTTACTCACACGAAGACAAAAAATTGCAACCACCCAAGCACCACAATTTGATGAAGAGCCTGTTGATAAACTGCTTCGACATTTTGAAATATTTTTTTCCAAACCAGCACGCAAAGTTTTAAAAGAATGCGCCACAAAAAATGCAGTCAGCGATTCTGTTGTGATCGAAAAACTCTATCATAATTTAAAAATGTATCTCAGAGATCCGCAAAAAAACATCATGGCAAGACTTGGTGTTGAAAAATGTCTTTCTCATTTTGGACTCATGTCTGAATTTGGTCTGAATGGTTTTCGTATTTTAACTACTGATGAAAATACTGCGCGAGAAGATGTGATCACCTATACAAGCGATGTCACTGCCCTTGCCCCCCCCCAAGATAGCGTTCCTTATGAAGATCCGTTTGAAGCAAGAGCCAATGCCATTCGTCAACAGCTGCTTAATGGTGAAGCTGAACTTGTGGCTGAATCTTGTTTTTATCCTGATAGGGAGCTAGCTAGTGCTAAACAATGTCTGGTTATGTGGTGTGCTATTTTTCCAAAGCTGGAAAATGAAGAAGTAGTGGCCATTTTTAAAGCTTTTCGCAGCTCACAAGATCTGGCCCAAGTCATTGCCCACATTTATTCCCCGCATAACACAGACCGACTCATGGAAATCAAACTTGTTCAAATTTTAAGTCTTTTGGAAAACAAAGAACTTGATGCCACATTTGCCGCACTCTTAGAAAACCGAGAAACACGCGGTGTGGGTGTGAGCATTATGATGGATGCCCAACTTTTTGGTGGGCTGCAACGCGCTTTACAATTTGAACTCATGTATGAGCGCCTTGTCCGTACACATGACCACTGGTATCCTGATTATATCGATGTGGTTCTTAATCACTCTGTTGTTGTGGGTGATGAAACTGGTTTCATCGGCGTACGCAGACTATCGATTAAAGAAGCGTATCTCTTGCGCTTAAAAGGCGTTCGAGAAGCAGCAGGACCAACCACCCAATCAATAGCTCTTAGAATTTTAACTAACATGGCTTTTAGAAAAGACTGCCCCTATGAAACTAAAGAACGCATTGCCGGCGTTTTGTTAGAATATGCTACAGACAACATGTTTAAAGATATTAGAGAAGCAGCCCTCGAGCAGCTAGGGCGCTTTCGCACAACATTTTATGGTGATTTAGATGATGCTGTAAACTTTGCCCTGGGTGCTGATCTTCGCAAAAAAGTAGAAATCCAAGTGGCCTTGCGAACAGGTAAACGCGGCCTTACCAGACTCAAAGAACTTGTAGAGCATAAGGCCTATTATTCCCGAGAAGCCCTCATCGCCTACAGGCAAAAAACGGCTGACATTAGCGGTCTTGATATTATGGGCATTGATATAAAAGGTCTCAGTTGGACTGGTTCACACATTACACTCGCGCAACTTGGTTATATACGTGCTCATGAAACACCTAATCCAGATACCGTCTCAATAGATCTCACTATTGATGGCGCTTCGGAAGCTGAGCTCTTAAGCTATGAAGGATCCTTATCAAGGGCTGCAATAGTCGATACCCCCCTTTCCAAAGAGGCTATTCTCACTCTCATGGAACGAGGAGCCACAGTATCTTACAGTTTAAAACACTATTGGGAATACCATTTTACTGAAGAGGAGCTAAAACGAATCTATGAAGCAGAAGATTATAAGTTCTTCGTTGACATTTTTACACATCAAAGTGACACAAACACGCAACGCTTTTGTTTAACTTATCTTGGGCACCTCTTTGACCCGCTTGATAGAGATGATTTTACCACTCCGGCACTTAAAGCAAAAAAATACCATGCTGAAGCTTTAAAAAACTTTCACCCTCGTGGCACATATCTGCTTCTTTACATAGCTTGTGATGAAAAGCAGGATTATGCTGTACGTGAACTAGCACTCAGAGAAATTAAAGAACTTGATGCTGAACAAATTAAGAAATTGGGCAAGACTGCTCGCGGTCGTTATACAGATGCCATTCGCCTAGAAGCTATGATAGCCCTAGGGAGAAATGGTAGCCATAAAGCGGTTGATGAGTTGAAAGTTTGTTTGGAGGACAAGCCTCTACCTGGCAGTGCACGAGCAATTCATGCCATCACAAATCACCAAGTTTTATCACGCTTGATGGACCTCACAAAACATCCCCATGATACTATACAAGAAGCTGCCTATGAAGCCATTGGTGCCATTATCGCTGAGCATGAGATCAGCCGTGAATTAGCTCAAGATACACTCAGTATGAGCTCGGATTGTGTTTATTTACAGATCCTTTTTGACAAAACACTGAAACACCAAATGCGCTCCAATGTGCTTGAAGCGGCTATCAACACTTATAATATCTTTCTAAATAAATGGAAAATACACTTTACTAACGATCACCTCAATGCGCAATTTGATGAAAACAAAAACGCCGATGCTCTGGTAACTATTGTACTGGAAAACAGGAGTACGTCGAGTAGTAACCAAGCCATGGTTATTCTCAAAACCTTTGCTCATCTGCCTGTTGTTGAAGCAGCTTTGGCAAAAATCGTAGCTGAATCATCTCAAAACAATGTTCTCACAGCAGTTCTTGAGGGGCTAACACCAGAAACTGATACTATGCTTGATGCTTTGGTTAGCTTGGTAAAAAGAAAAAGTGACTATGCTCAGCAAGCCATCACTGTGATTGGCCGTTCTCAAAACCCAAAGGCTGTAGATACTTTAGTAAAGCTTTATGAACTGGAGCTACGCTATGATGACGCGACAAAACTCATGAAAACCCTGAAAGGCATTGCCACCTCTAACAAACCAACCACAATGACAATGCAAGCCGCTAATGTCTTGATTAACTTTGCCAAAAAGCAACAAGAACGTATCTTTGTAGATAGAGAAAACCCAGACTATGATGCCATTACATCTGTGAGTGAACTAGCTCAAGACAACACACTTGGCCTAGAAATCCAACAACCTGCCATTAACTTTATGTGGACAACGAAACGTGAACTCTGTGTTCCTTTAGCCAGAAAAGTTTTAATGGAAAACGCACCTGTAGATTTTCAACAAGAAGCGATTTATGTCATGGGACAGTATTATTTTTATTGGGAGACTGAAGATCAACGCATACTGGAACATGTGGCCCTTAATGGCGTTACAGAAGATCTCAGAAAACAAGCGATGGAAACTTTGAATCAGCATAGACCGGTGGGGCCGGAATCTGTCTAGATTAGAACGTTCTATCGTCCGTCGTCTGTCGTCTATCGTCTAGTGTTCAGTGCCTGCCCCGTTTGGCGGGGTTCAGTGTTCCGGGGTAAAATTGAGGCGCAAGGCTTAGGGCTTAGGGCTGGGGATCTTTGTTCTAGGGTTTCGAAACAATCATCTCACGTAATTTTACCCCTCTCCCTCCTTTGCCAATAGCCAATAGCCGATTGCTTATTGCAAATTTTTTTAAACTCTCGCGCCCCAGAATTCCCAACCCCCTAAGCCCTAAGCCTTAAGCCCTGCGCCTCATTTACCAGGCACCCCGGCTCTCCTGCACAAATCCCCCATAGGTCCAAATAAACGATGTCTCGACTGTCTCGATTGTCTCGATAGCACGATAGCACGATAGCACGATAGACGATAGACGATAGACGATAGACGCTAGACGCTAGACGCTAGACGCCCTTATAAGATACTTCAAAGCCGGCTTCAAATCCTTGCCCATAAAAATCTTTTGCAGATCTTCTAGGCCGCGGACTTCTGAGGTGAAAAGAGATGTGTCTACAGAGTCATGACGTAAAAGCTCAATGGCTTCATCCATGACTTGAGGTGTGTAATGGAAAGTTCCTAGGAGTGTGATTTCATCATAGTGTAGGCGATAGGTGTCGACACTCATTTTTGTGCCTTTAGCGCAACCACCATAACAAAGTACACGCCCACCTTTAGAAACAAGAGCCATAGCCTGTTCCCATGTTTCGGGCAAACCAACAGCTTCAATAGCCACATCAGCACCAAAGCCATCTGTGATTCGGTTGATTTCTTGCGCCACATTAACTTCTGCAGTGTTCATCACTAAAGCAGCACCAGATTGCTTGGCCCATTCAAGACGTTGCGGATCCAAGCCCACAACAATGGAACGCGCTTTTTTAAAATTAATAACTTGGTTAAATAAAAAACTCATGGGACCATCACCAATCACGACAACAGTCTCATTTTCTTGTACATTAATTTTTTTGCATGCGTACAACACACAGGCCAATGGTTCAGCTAAAACAGCTTTTTCAAAAGGTAAGTCATCGGGAATTCTATGTGTGTTGTATTTTACAAAACGCGCTGGCACTGTGAGGTATTGAGCATAAGCACCATTAATAAATTGAATATCATCACAAAGATTAAATTTTTCTTTTTTACAATAATAACATTCGTGACAAGGCGCTGAGTTGGCCACAACAACACGATCATGTTTAGAAAAATCAGCTACACCTTCTGCCACTTCTACAACAGTTCCTGTCATCTCATGTCCAAAAGGTGATGGGAGCGATTTAATGATTTGTGGGTGCCCCCCTCTTTTAAATGTTTTTAAGTCTGTACCACATGTGGTTGCAGCCTCGACTTTTACCAAAACTTCTCCTGTTTTTAAGGCAGGGATGTCACATTCTTCAACGCGCACATCGTTAACACCGTACAAAAGGGCCATTTTGTTTTTGCGAGTATTTGTCATGGTTTTGGGAACTACTTAATTTACAGTGCTTTGATCAATGGTTGAATTGGCTGCGACTTGTAGGCTTTTGATATTATTAGCCTTTCGCCTAACATCATGCGTCTTGCGCTTGCCCCGTTTTACGGGGTCTAGCGTCTAGCGTAGGATTTGCTAACTAAACGATAGACGACAGACGATAGACGATAGAACGGGCCAACTCTTGACCTTGCACCAGTTCCCAATTAGTCACAAACCCTATGCAACGAAAATCAATTGTACTATTATCTGGCGGTTTGGATAGCGCCCTTTCAATCGTTTTGGCCAAACAAGAATCTCATGTTCTTTATGGACTCACTTATGATTACGGGCAAAATTCCGTAAAAAAAGAAATTAAGGCTTCTCTCGCTATTTGTGCTCATTTGATGATCGAACATAAAGTTGTAAAACTACCTTTTTTTGATGAACTCAGAAACCATCCCTTACTGGGCAATGCTAAACCACCAACAGTGACCATTGAAGAGCTCGATGATAAAGAAAAAACAAAAGACACAGCCAAAGCTGTTTGGGTGCCCAATCGGAATGGCATCTTTCTAAACATTGCTGCCGGTTTGGCAGAAATGAATAAAGTGGATTACCTGTATGCTGGTTTTAACAAAGAAGAAGCCAGCACATTTCCCGATAACACAGAAGATTTTCTTAAAGCCATGAACCAAAGCTTGTCTTTTTCTACATGGCAAAATGTTTTTGTAAAAGCCCCCACCATTGGCATGACTAAACCAGAAATTGTAAAAAAACTTGTAGAAGAAAAATTTCCCCTGGAATTGGTGTGGAGTTGTTATAAAGATGATGGCGATAAAATGTGCGGTGAATGTGAATCTTGTATGAGACTTAAGCGGGCGTTAATGGAGAATGATATGGAAGAACTTGTAGAAGCCGTTTTTACTTAATTTGGTTCGATGGTTCGATGGTTCGATGGCTTGTAAATACTAGCCGTCGACCCGTCGATCCCTCGACCCTTCGACCCCAATAAAAATGAAAGTATATTTTAGCGAAGACACACTTACATACGATGGGACGCAACTTAGATCTCATTTTGCGTATGACACTTTTAACGTGCTAGGTGATTCTATTGTGGCCTTTATTGGTCCTTGCGATGTAAAAAAGGAACATTTGGTAGATTTAGAAGATGTGCATCAAAACCAATTTATTTATTCAGAAAATATGCTCCACTTTATTGTAGAGCATTTTAATGATGACTTAAATCTCATGATTGCCAAACAGCGATTACTCATAAGCCTCATCATTCAAGAAATGAACGACACAGTCGAGAATTTAAATGTTAAGCGCCAAGGTGATGATATTTACGATGACACCTTAAAACTTAGCGTCTCCATTGCCACATCATCACCTGTCTCCTGTCTTATTCATACAGGCATAAATATTTCATCTAAAAACACACCTGTTCCCGCTGTGGGGCTTGATGATTACAAAATCAATGCCCATGCCCTGGCCACAGGCGTTTTGAATCGGTATCGGGCTGAAATGGACAGTATGGAGAAGGCTAGATGTAAGGTTAAATCTGCGAGCTAGCGTCTCGCGTCTAGCGAGCTAGCGATATTACGTTAGACGATGGACGATAGACGATAGACGACAAAGTGAGAACTAGACAACAACTTGAACAAATTGAAAAACAAATTCTACAACCCTATGCTGCTACAAGCGCGACTACTAAAGGCAGGGAACATCCCGAAGATGAGCACCTCTATCGCACAGCTTTTCAACGCGATCGGGATCGTATTATTCACTCCAGTGCTTTTAGACGTTTAGAATATAAAACACAGGTTTTTATTAATCACGAAGGGGATTATTATCGCACACGTCTCACACACACCTTAGAAGTCTCACAAATTGCGCGTGTTTGCGCGCGAGCTCTGGGTGTTAATGAAGATGTTGCCGACTCTATTGCCTTGGCTCATGATTTGGGACACACACCTTTTGGTCATTCTGGCCAAGATCAAATGAATGAAATCATGAAAGACCATGGGGGCTTTGAGCATAACAAACAATCATTTCGTATTGTCACTCAATTAGAAAATCCTTATCCTGATTTTATTGGTCTCAACCTCACCTATGAAGTGCTCGATGGCATTTCTAAACATATAACAGAATATGACATGCCTGATAATAGTTTATTCGTAAAAGAAGGCTACCCTTCCATAGAAGCACAAATCACAAACTTTGCTGATGAGATTGCTTATAACAGTCATGATGTTGATGATGGTCTTAAATCGGGGCTTATTACAGCCAAAGGTCTTAAAGATGTAAAACTTTGGCAAACATATTTCAAAAAATTTACTGATGAGCATGTTAAACTCACCCCCACCCAACAACGTCGTTACACTGTTAAAGCTATTATTAATCATCTCGTGAGCGATCTTATTAAAACAACAAGTGATAACATTGAAAAACTTGGCATTAAAACCATTGAAGATGTTCATAAAAATGGATGCGGTCTGGTAAGCTTATCTCAAGAAACAAAGAAAGCGAACAAAGAACTCAAAGCCTTTCTCTATCAAAATCTTTATACGCATGAAAAAGTTCTCAAGATGCAAGATGAAGCAAAAGTAATAGTGGCCAAACTTTTTCAAACCTTTATGGAAAAACCTTTCCTCATTCCTGATGAATTCAAAAAATTCTATACAAATGAAAACCCAGAACGCATTGTCTGTGATTATATTGCGGGCATGACGGATCGGTATGCACTTGGGGAATATGAGGGCTTAGGGCGCACGGCTTAAGGCGAAGGGATTTGGGGACGTGCTATCGTGCTATCGTGCTATCGAGACAATCGAGACAGTCGAGACATCGTTTATTTGGACCTATGGGGGATTTGTGCCGGAGTGCCGGAGTGCCGGAGTGTCGGTGTGCCTGGGTAAATGAGGCGCAAGGCTTAGGGCTTAGGGGGTTGGTAATTCTGGGGCGAGAGAGTTTAAAAAAATTTGCAATAAGCAATCGGCTATCGGCTATTGGCAAAGGAGGGAGAGGGGTAAAATTACGTGAGATGATTGTTTCGGAACCCTAGAACACAGAACACGGGGCACTGAACACTAGACACTAGACGATAGACGATAGACGATAGACGTCAAAGCCCTACGCCCCATAGCGTTCAATAACTTCTTCTTTAGTCTTTCCTAAAATCTCGTATTTTTTGCCCACTTTAATGAGGACATCTAGGGCTTTTTCTAGGTCTGATTTATCTAAAGAAGCTGAGAGCTGCGTGCGAATGCGGGCTTCGCCTTTGGGTACTACTGGATAGAAAAAACCAACAGCATAAATACCCTCTGCCCAAAGATCTTTGCTAATGTTTTGCGAAAGTGTCGCATTGTAAAGCATGATGGGTACAATGGGAGAAGTCCCTGCTTTAATATCAAAACCTGCAGACGTTAATGCTTCACGCCAATAAGACGTAAGTTGCTCTAACTTATCACGACGATCTGTAGACGCTGATAATAAATCGACTACTTTTAACGTGGCGGTTACAACCGCTGGCATTAAAGCATTGCTAAAAAGATAAGGTCTGCCTTTTTGGCGTAAGAGTTCTACGATTTCTTTTTTAGCCGACACACAACCACCTGTCGCTCCACCAAGAGCTTTACCAAAAGTTGTTGTGATGATGTCGACTTTATCCATAACATTGAAATGCTCATGAACCCCGCGACCCGTCTTGCCAATAAAACCTGTGGCATGTGAATCATCAACCAATACCATGGCCTCGTATTTTTCCGCTAAAGCACAAATTTCATCGAGCTTAGCCATGTCGCCATCCATAGAAAAAACACCATCTGTTACAATCACTTTATTAACAGCGTTAATGGATTTTAAAACACTCTCGAGTTTTTCCATGTCTGAGTGAGGATAAATAAAACGTTGCGCCTTACATAAACGCACACCATCAATAAGAGAGGCATGAATAAGTTTATCGGAAATAATAGCATCATCTTTATTCAGTAAGGCTTCAAACACAGCCGCATTGGCATCAAAACATGAGGCAAATAAAATAGTATCTTCTGTTCCCAGAAAGGCACTAATCTTGGCTTCGAGTTCACGGTGAATGTCTTGCGTACCACAAATGAAACGCACTGAGGACATTCCATAACCACGCTGGTCTAATCCATCATGAGCCGCTTGAACGACCTCTGGATGACTGGACAGACCTAAATAGTTGTTGGAACATAAATTAACGATTTCTTTTTCTGGTGAATCATAAGGAAAACGCGCTTTTATTTTGCCATCTTGAGGAGAACAAATATAGCGTTCTTCTTTGTATAAACCATCGTCTTTAATTTTATTTAAAATGCCTTTAAAAAATACTTGTGGTGTTTGGTATACCATATTTAAAACCTCTGTCGCGCTTTGCGCATGTAGCGTCTATCGTCTATCGTCTAGCGTAAGCGGTAGATTTAGTCGCTCCAATTTAATATTACTTTTCCTGAATTTCCGGCGCTCATTACTTCAAATGCTTTTTCATATTCTGTATAGTGAAATTTATGTGTAAAAATAGGTTTAACACTAAGGCCACTTTGAATCATGCTACACATTTTGTACCACGTTTCAAAGATCTCACGGCCATAAATGCCTTTTATTTTTAAACCTTTAAAAATAACATTATCCCAGCTGATTTTAGTGTCTGGTGGTAAAATGCCTAATAGAGCAACTTTGCCGCCATGAGTCATCACCTCTAACATTTTTTGCAAGGCAGCAGGCGCTCCAGACATTTCTAAACCCACATCAAAGCCTTCTGTCATGCCCAGTTCATTCATAATGTCTTGTAGTTTTTTTTCTGAAACATTTAAACAATTTTTAATTCCCATTTTTTTTGCCAAATCAAGACGATAAGGATTCATGTCTGTGATCACAACATGTCGCGCCCCCGCATGTTTGGCAATAACACCCGCCATAATACCAATAGGACCGGCACCCGTTATCAGAACGTCTTCACCCACCAAATCAAATGATAAGGCTGTATGCACCGCATTGCCTAAGGGATCAAAAATGGCCGCTTCTTCATCTGTAATATCTTTGGGCACGGAAAAAACATTACTTGCAGGAATAGCTAGGAACTCAGCATAAGCACCAGGATAATTAACACCAACACCTTTTGTACTACGACATAAATGACGCCTGCCCGCTTTACAATTACGACAATGACCACAAACCAAATGCCCTTCACCAGAAACGCGCTCGCCTACGTAATGCCCCTGAACCTCTGAACCCACTTCTACAATTTTGCCCACAAACTCGTGCCCAATTTGCATGGGAACCGTCACATGCTTCTGTGACCATTCATCCCAATTATAAATGTGCACATCTGTTCCACAAATTGCTGTCTTTGTTATTTTTATGAGAACATCATTATGACCAATAATGGGTTTTTCAATATCTTCTAACCACAAACCTTTTTTAGCAAATTTCTTAACCAAAGCCTTCATGGAATCTTTGATAATCAGGAATGGGCTTGTTTGCAAGAGATTTACAAAGTTTTTTTCATAAAAATGTCAAAGAATATAGCATGTTAGACAATTTTATTTTTCATCTTGCATAACGTCTATGATTAATTTTAAGAATAGTAACTATGGGAAAAATAACCGAAACAATTAAAGATCTTATTCAAGCCGAACTCGGCCAAAATCAACAATATGCCAAAGGTAAGAAACACGCAAAAATTATTGCTGTGTGTTCTCAAAAAGGCGGTGTGGGAAAAACAACCACTGCTGTTAATCTGGGATCAGCACTTGTAAAATTTTTTAATAAGCGTGTTTTGCTCACAGACCTTGATCCCCAGGGGCACGTTGAAAAATCTTTGTCCTCCATTGTTGAAGAAGGCATTGATTACAGCCCTATGTCTGAAATTCTTATGGCCAAGCATGGTGAAATTTTAGATGGTGTGGTCAAAACAAGTGATGAGAACCTACACATCACACCTGGCGATAAAGCCTTATACGAAACAGAAGGCCAACTCGCTTCAAAACTAGGCCGTGAGTTCATTTTACAAAATACTTTCTCTATGGCAAAAACCCATTATGATTTTATTATCATTGATTGTCCGCCAAATCTTGGCAACCTCACAATCAATGCCCTCTGTGCGGCTGATTATGCTGTAATCCCTTGTGAAATGAGTGTACTTGCCTTTGAAGGCGTTAATGACCTGGTTGACACTCTCGAGACAATTAAAACGCGGCTCAATAAAAAACTACAAGTACTCGGTGTCTTATTCACACGCGTTGATGGTCGCAACATCACCATGAACGAGCTTGTTGAAACAAACATGAAAAAGCAATTTAAAGGCAAAATATTTCGCTCAAAGATTACCGTAAACACAGCGCTCAATAAAGCCCAACTCGAAGGGGAGCCTGTTTTTGACTTTGCCCCCACATCCAGTGGTGCTGTTAATTATGAGGCTCTCGCTAAAGAAATTGTTAAGAAAGTTAATCCTGAGAAAAAAGTTCAAAGAGTGTCATAAAGACGGGGTTATTGCGTTGCAAAAAAATAGATCACTTTCTGCACATTAGTCTGCATAACACCGAAAAAGACTTCCATTTGACTTGCCACAACAGAAATTGAAACATAAACCATCATCACACCAACATAGCCCTTCATCATAAAACCAATTTCAAAAACAGGAATTTGTGGTGCCATTTTGTTAGCAATACCCAAAACAAGATCTGTCAGAAACACAGCAATGAGAACAGGAGCTGCAATTTGTAAACCCAATATAAGCACATCAGCTGACATGCGAATAAAGAGTTGTAAAAAAGGCGTCACGCCAGGTCCAATGGAAGGCAATGAATAAACAGGAATGGTTTGAAAGCTCCCTAAAAAGGCCTTTAAAAAAATCACATGGCCATCAAAATAACAAAACAATGCCAAACCAAGCCAAAATTGAAACAAACCAAAAACAGACACGCGACCTAGGGCTGGCAAAAAGATTTGCGCATTGGCTGATCCCCTTTGGGAGTCAATGATACGTCCACCTGCCTCAATGGCATAAAATACCATAATCGTTGTGAGCCCCAAAGCAAAACCAATAAAAATTTCTTTAAAGAATAAAGCCACAATAATGCCCTTATCCTCTGGCAATTGCGCTAACATGGAATCATCTATGAAATAATAAACAAATGTCGCCAAAACAAACGCTGTAACGAGGCGCACACGACCAGGAATGCCGCGACCACCTAGAAAAGGAGTAAGGATAAGCATCGTAAAAATACGGGTAAATAGCAGCCCCCAACCAATAAGCACGGCCCAAAAGTCAATATTAATGCCTAAATCTGCTAATATCTTATCCATAGATTATGAGATCAATTAATATATGTAGGAAAATTTTCTAATATGCTTCTGGCATATTGCATGAGTTTCACCATGCCCAAAGGCCCTAAAAAGCTCACAACAAGGATGATGGCCACCAGTTTGGGCACAAAGGTAAGTGTTTGCTCCTGAATTTGTGTTGTCGCCTGAACAATGCTCACAGACAACCCAACCACAAGCGCCGCCGTAATCGGTGGTGCAGAAAGAATAAGAACAAGATAAAGAC
>JAHJDR010000352.1 GCA_018812345.1 bacterium
ATACCCACACGCATTCCTATTAAGAATAATAATAACAAAACAACCTATTTTTGTCTTCGGCCCCTTTCTTTTCCCTTTAATCTCGCCTTAGCTTTTTTAACATTTAAAGGACTCTCTTTTAAAGATAAGATAAACTTACTAAAACTTGCCAAAGAATTACATCGCATCAAGACCCATAAGTCACAACCCCCTAAACAAATAACTGTTCAAGAATGGCTTAAAAAGTTTAATCAATCAAAGGATGCCATTCAGAACTTTTGGGACCCCCTCACACTAGCCACATTAAATAATAGTGTGGATGTTGCCGCTGCGGAAAGTCTCTGCCAAGTTTTTCTTAAAAGTTATTGTGAAGGTAAGAATGACGGTTTACTCATAATACCTAAAAAGCCACTACAGGATGTCTTTGCCAATCCGATCAGCCAATATCTTCACATGCGTGGTCATGATATTAAGCTCCAAGCACGTGTAACGGGCATTAGCTTTTTGGATCATAACGTCCAATCATTCACGTTATCAAATGGCGATACCCTCAAAGCAGATCTTTATATTAGCGCCATGCCTCCACAGGACCTTGCACGCGTTTTACCTAAAACCTTTAAAGATAATCACCCCCCCTTATCAAAATTAGAACAATTCCAAAAATCACCCATTATTTCTGTAGACCTATTCTATGATCAATGTATCATGACAGATGATTTCATTGGTAGTGCTTGCACAACCTTTCAATGGTTTTTTAGAAAAACAACTAACAAGGGTTTATGTCATGTAACAGGATTAATCAGTGGCGCCCATAACTTATTAGATAATGATAAAAAGGATCTCATTGCCACAGCACAAAATGATTTAGCATACATTTATCCTAAAGCAAAGACAGCAAAACTCATTCATGCACTCGCTCATCGAGAACGTGGCGCCACAATTCATTGTCACCATGATGACAGTGATATCAGACCAAAACAAAAACAAACTGATAATTTTTATATTGTGGGTGATTGGACACAAACGCATCTTCCCCCAACAATTGAATCAGCCACGAAAAGCGCTCAACTCATGTGTGATGATTTATTAGAAACCTGGATCCTTCTCGCTAAAAATATAGAGAATACGCATAAAGAACATATTCAAGAGATAAAAGAAGAGGAAAAAGCACGCGTTCGCTACCTCGTCTTTAAGATTGCCAGTAAATTTTTGAAGTTCTAAGGCAAACATACTTGTACACTAATAATATCTTTTTTATATACAATTAAACCATAAAATACCCTCACCATTAATCTGCCCTGTATTATTTGTTGCATATTTTCAATAGGTTATAATTTTGTCTACATCTTGGCAAGCTGCTTGCATGTACACTTATCTATGCGTCATTAATAATTATACTTAGAAAGGGGTTACCATGAATTTTCAAATGATACTTAACAAATTAAATAAATTATTCTTCTTAGCACTTTTTGCAATTGTGTGTGTGGCCTGTAATGGCGCTGGCAGCACAAGTACAGCAACGAATGATACAGCAAGCATGTTTCCCACATCGCTGGCTGTCTCCTCTCCTCTCTCCTCAACAACAACTAGCGCTTCAACAACATCCAGTAGTTTAAAATACAGCACAACCAGCGATATCGTTCCCACATACCAACATATCACAGATGAAATTGCGACCCTCCTCTCTGGCAGTGCAGCGTGTTCATTTAATCCTGAAGATTTCTTGCAACAGGATGAAGATGCTGAGTGCTATGGCCCAGAAGTTTCTTATGATGAACATCCCGATGCAACAAGCAGCGCTGACACAGCAGGCACATTACCTGTTGGTGACTTAGGCTTATGGGTAGAAACTGATCCTGCATCAGGCAATGCGTGTGCTGCCTCACAACTTGACGCGCGCATGACTGGCATGGAAGCAAAAACTAGTGCCGCTTTGTCAGGCCTCGCCACAATGCTCTGCGTTGCCAACGCTAATGGTGTTGTTTTACCAGATGCTTCTAGCCCTGGTTCTGTTTCAGTACTTCCTGAAATGATCGCCTTAAGCATTACTGACACGACAATTAATGTTGCTACCGTTACCTATGTAGTCTCAACAGGCAATTATACGTATGAACTTGATTTTGATTACACACCTGGCACAGACCTCTATAACGTCTATGTTGACATGGAACATGCTTCAACAACTGATCCTGCCATTTACTCTGGTGATCTCTCTATCCTCGTTAATGAGCGTTTCAGTGGTGCCTATGGAACAAACTGCCCCTCTACTGACATCACACACAATACATCGGTACAATACAACATGCTTTCTAGTACAGAAGCACAAATGGAAGTCAGAAGCGGTGAGTTCTGTGGACATAACGCTGATGGTCGCGATGGCAATGGTATTATAGACCCAAGCCTAAAATATTCTGCAACAACGCCTAATGGTTGGGGAAACAACTTTGCTATCTTCACAGCAAATTTTGATCCTAGCGATCTCGATGGTCACTATGCCTATTCTTGGCAAGCTGGTCACTTTGATGGCAACACTCGTGTATTAAATCTCACTGTTGAAAATAGCGGCGTAGATGCCTTTGCTTACTTTGGCTACGGCGATGACGTTGAGACAACTAATGGTCAAGTTGCTGGCTTCATTTGCAACTGGACTGGTCCTAATAATGATCATACAATTATTGAATACGCTCAGTTTCAAGACATGACCGTTGATGCTTATGGTGTTGTAAACTCTGTAACAGCAAATATTGAATATGCACCCACAGTAAGCTGCGAATATGACGGCACAGGCGCATTCATCTTCGATACAGATGCGGATACACTTCTGTCTGATGAAGACCCTACAATCGCCATAGTAAATGATTTAGAAGCTGGTGATGAACTTGATGGTGACGGCATACCTACTATCGAAGAAGTTATTGAATTTGAAGGATTCATTCTTCCAACTATGTAAAACCAACATCCCGATCTCCCTCAAAACCTTAAAAAAAAGTGCTCTTCCCGGAGCGCTTTTTTTATATCTAAACAGACTCTCTTAAATGATCTATCAATTGTTGTATATCCTCAGGGATAGGTGCTAATATTTTCAATTTCTGCCTGGTAACAGGATGCCTCAGCAGCAGCCTTTCAGCATGTAACACTTGCCGCTTAAAGCCAACCCCATCTTGTTTACCATAGATTTTATCCCCCACAACAGGATAACCCAAATCACTGAGATGCACACGAATCTGATGTGTTCGACCTGTTAAAATTTCAACACGCAATAAACTCGTAGCACGATGCCGCTCCATTAATTGATAGCTTGTAACAGCCGTCATCCCCTCTGATTGCTTGGGAGCAATACGCACTTTCTTGCCGTCATCAAACTCACCTTTTTCTAGAGTCTTTCTAATGGTAGCAGATTCATCTTCAACCAATCCATCAACCAACGCCAAATAGCATTTTTGAATAGTGTGATCACGAAATTGATCTGCCAATGTATTCGCAATCTTCTTTTTTGTAAAAATCATCACGCCACTAGTCTCCTTATCCAAACGATGCATCTGCCCTAAATAAGGATAACTTTTTATCTTATTACGCCGTCTTAAATAATCCTGAACAACACTTGTAAATTCTTCAAAATCGATAAAAGGAGGTTTGCTCACAGCTATTAAATAACTATCTTCAAAAAGAACTTCTACAAAACGATAGCGTTCTTTTGTGAAAGAAGGAAGGTCTCCAGAACCTGGTGAAAAAACAACCAGATCATTTGGTTTCAGGTTCCACTTTGATACAAAAACATTTTTTCCATTAATAAAGGCTCGCTTTTTATCAATAGCCTTCTTAACTTGACTGTGTGACCACTCACTCAACTGTTTATAGATAAAATTCTCTAAACTTATGCCACGTTCACTTTTTTTAACTCGCCATTTATATTCCATCTTTGTCGTTTATCGTTTATCGTTTATCGTGGATCGTTATAAAAATCATTCGATCCACAATCCACTATCCACGACCAACGCTGTTATTTTTTCTTTTCTTTTAATTTTACCAATCCAATACAGAATTCACCTTTGACTTTATCTTGTTTTAATTTCTCATAAGCTTCTTGAGGGGTTCCTCGATAATAGGTTTCATGCATTTTCGTCATTTCACGACCAATGACCATATGAAACTTATCTTTCTCTATAAAAAACTTCTCAAGAGTTTTAATAACACGATAAGGGGATTCAAAAAAAACATGAACACCAGGAATATTATCAAAATACTCCATAAGCTCCCGCTGTTTTTTTTGTTTTGGTGGGAAAAACCCCCAAAAATGATATGCGGGATTTGGCTTTCCAAAGACACTCATCAATGTTGCCACAGCACTAGGGCCACTTACAGGAACAACTTGTATCTGAGCTTCTAAGACACGATCAATGATTTTTTCACCAGGATCAGAGATTCCTGGTGTGCCCGCATCAGTCACAAGTGCAAAACTCTTTCCAGACAATAGCTCCTCAATAATCTTATCTTCCTGTGACGGAGGAGAATGATCAGTATAAATAAACACGCGTTTTTTTAGATTGATGTACTGAAGAAGCTTGTGGGTCACCCGTGTATCTTCTGCTAGGACAAAATCAACAAGCTCAAGAGTCTCAATAGCACGCTTTGTAATATCGCCTAAATTTCCAATGGGGGTTGCTACAACGTATAATATTCCACTCATTTATATATAACACCTTCTTCAACTAGCTGACTTATCCCTCTGGTCGTGTAACCTAGTTTTCTCAGTATTTTCATGTTATCCTGTCCGGAGTGGTGATAGTACTCTCTGCTGTTTTTTGCAATAGCCCTTGATTGCCCTATGACATAATGCTGGCGACCATGCTTAAGTGACGCCTTCTTAACATAACCTCGGCGTAACATCTCCT
Organism: bacterium; assembly: GCA_018812345.1. Taxonomy (GTDB): domain Bacteria; phylum UBA10199; class UBA10199; order UBA10199; family JADGCS01; genus JAHJDR01. The sequence goes on from JAHJDR010000352.1 coordinate 4,872, forward strand.
GTTCATCTATATAGACTGTCAAACAAACATCATAACGCTCACTGAATTTCGTCCAATAGGAGGCATTATGTGATTTAAACAGTGTTTTCAGCTCTTTAATCACTTTATCATTGTTTTTTTCGTCAAAACCTATGTTTTTGAAATGTGCTTTATTAATAACATCACAAAAAACAAACCAAAATTTGTCTTCTAATGCCCCCAAGGCAATAACATGATTATCTTTTGTTTCATAAAGATGATACC
>JAHJDR010000353.1 GCA_018812345.1 bacterium
CTCTGGTGTTGTTGGCGCCTGCCCACCTGAAGAGTCCTTTGAAGTGATTCAATTTGCCAAAGACATGGGTTTTAGACCACGCATTCTTCTTGTCCACGATCATGATGGTCAAGTTAAACTCTCAGACGATGAACTCAAAGCTTACAACAAAATCAAAAAAATGATTCCCAGACACTTTTATGAGTTCTCAGACTGGCGTAATGAAATGATTGAAACAGGAGAGGCTCCATTTAAATGCCGTTCAGGAAGCCGTTATCTTTATGTGGATGAATTTGGAAAAGCCAACTGGTGTTCGCAAACACGTGATATTTTTAACAAAGATTTAATGGAATACACCCAAAAAGATCTAAAAGAACAATTCTATTCCCATAAATTTTGTCAATACACCTGCACAATTGGCTGTGTCCGTTCCGCTAGTGCTTATGATGGGTGGCGGAGGCAAAATAAGGCTAATAAAAGTCCCAATCCCAGTCTCACCAGTCTCACCAGTCCCACTGAGACTAAAATCATTTAAATCTATCTGAACTAGACACCCAATCCCTGATTATCATTCTATATTTTAATTCGTTAACTTAAGATTAAATTGAACTAAACCGCTGCGCGGCAGCTTTGGAGGTATGCGGGGGAAATTATCTCCAAAACGACACTTTTGATAAAAATCAAATACATGATTTCATTAATAATATCATATACTTAACGTCGTATAACAATCATTATGTAAAGAAAATGACTTTGATATTTTAACGTCAATTTTCTAATATTCACCCAAACTCTCTACCCATCTTGCTCATCCTATGGACTACGAAAGCTGAGTAGAGATATGGGCTATCTTTGGTTACTATGAACCAGGTTGGCCAGTCTGGACTCCCTTCGAGCACGCTCTTGGTTTCCGTAAAAACCAAAATTCTGGCTTGAAGAATTCTTTTCTTCCATTGGAAGTGCTGGGGCGCTGCCGGCGAAGCCAACCGGAACCCGATATTATTGTTACGATTCTCGGGATCGTTGTTGTTGCGATTAGCAGAGCGCGCGTTCTTAGCATTATTGTTCCAAGAACCGCCACGCAAGACGCTCCTAATAATGACCAGCCAACCCCTTGCTAAAAGACAATGTCTTTTAGAACAAGCTCTCTAATTTTAAAAGAATCAGCGTGTTTGGCATAACCTAACCAAGATTGAACTGATTGGTTAATGTGCTGCCAATCTACTTTGCCAGATTTATAATTTCTTTGAAAACCTCGCAATCTTCTTTTAAATCGTATCAAATTATTTCGTCTGATTCGGCGCTGGTCAGGAAAAATCAACAGACCCAAAAATGGCACGCCTTTTTCATTTGAAAAAATCCTACATTTATTTTCATGTAGTTCAAGATTTAATTGTGCCAAATAATTTTCAATTTCATTTTTTGCTGCCCATAAGAAATCTTTATCATCGTGCAAAATAACAAAGTCATCCATATAGCGAACATAGTAACGGCATCCTAATTTTTCTTTCACAAAATGATCAAATCCATTCAAATAAATGTTAGCAAAAAATTGTGACGTTAAATTGCCTATAGGGATCCCTACGTGAGTGAGTGAGTGAGTGAGTGAGTGAGTGATGCAAGATTCGTGCTATAATTGTGGTATGATCCCAGTATTTTTTCAATTAGTCCCGTCGTGTCATGGCACTTTATTTTTTTATCAATCAACTTCATCAAAAATCCATGATGAATATTTTGAAAGTATTTTTTAATATCACATTTTAGAGTGAATTGAGTCTTTCTTGAAGATCTCTGAAATTGATTTATTGCCGCATGCGAGCCTTTCTCTTTTCTTGTAGCATAAGAATCAAAAATAAAAGTTGGTTCAAAGATCGGTTCTAAAATATTGTGAATGGCATGATGTACCACCCTGTCCTTGTATGGCGCAGCACTGATAATACGCTCCTTAGGTTCATAAATTTTGAAATTGTAGTAAGCACCTGGCTCGTAGCTTTTATTTTTTAATTCATTTTGAATCTTCCAGAGTTCATTCTCCAACAAAAAATTGAACCGCGCTGTGGCAGTCTTAAACCTTTTTGCTCTTTGAGCGAGTTTTGCCGCCTTGAGTAAATTTTGAAACGAGATGATTTCATTGAAAATATTTTTAAAAGTTCTCATGATCTATTTTTCTGCTGTTTGATCCACCCGCCGAGCTGAATACCAATTTCATTGATTTGTTTTGTCAGAATTTCATATTTTTTCAGATTGATTAATTTTAAATCTTTGCAAAGCCTCACAAAATATCTGGCCTTCGCTAATTTTACATTGGCCTGATAAAGAATTGGGGCCTTGTTCCTTGAATACGTGGCATCGAGCAACAATTCAAGTACATCATAGCTTAAATTTTCTAACCTCTCGCCAATTTGGAATCTTTGTGCTCGTGGAAATTTTGAAACTTGTGGAATCAGATACAAAAGATAATCATACATCTTTGTCACAATTAAGGGCATTTTACTACTCATTGCTGCGGCCATTTCTCTTAATGACAAATATTTTCAAATAAAAAAAGTGAAAAAAAGAAAAGGGTAAAAGATTATGCTGGTTTTGAGTCCTGGGGCGCTGCCGGCGAAGCCAACCGGAACCCGACACCATCGCTACGAAGCTCGGGACCGACGACGCCGCGACCAGCAGAGCGCGCGCACTCAGCACTATCGTTCCAAGAACCGCCACGCAAGACGCGAGACCGTCCTTCACTTGGACCTATTGGGTTATTATTAGCATTCATATCATAGGAAGGTGCATAAAGGTCCATAATCCATTCCCAAACATTACCGCTAAGATCATAAATGCCTAATGGATTGGCACCATTACTTTGCACAGCAGCAGTGCCATACTGTTCATCAGATTTATCCCAATGCTCTACATGAGCCTGTAATTTACCCTGAGCGTCTCTTAACTTACCATCAGGAGTTGCATAGTCATGATTATTGCCTATACCACCTTTTGCTGCCAGCTCCCACTCGGCTTCAGAAGGAAGTCTCACTAATACTCCAGAAATATGAGACACCCAAGCGGCAAATGCGACAGCTTCACGCCAAGAAACAAGCACAGCAGGATGATTGGCGTTAGCAAAAACATCTGCTGATAATTGTTGATACCTTGAAGGATCTGGAACGAGTCGTATATTCTCCAAAACATGAGCCAAGTCTGTTATGCCTACTAAGTGGGGGTGTTGTGCAGGCTTTAATAATGCTTTACTGCCACCATCGGGTCCTCGTGCCAAAATATGTTCCCTACCATCTCGACCTACACCAATAGTACCATGTGTATTCTCTTCCATTGCACTGATATAAGCATTCATTTGTGAATTAGTCACGGGAGCGACGCCCATTTTAAAGTCTCTTACTCTTGTGCTTCTTACAGGTGCATCAGCATAATCTGTATGTCCCATTCGAAAATCACCACCGGCAACATGAGCAAATTGCATCCCACCAATTGTTGCTATTCCTTGTGCTGTACCAGCTACCATTGCTTGAAGCATAAAATCACCTAGTGAAAAAAATTATAATCTTCCCTTTAATTTCTTATCGACAACAAAACCAAAAAGTTGCTTACTTTTAACGCAGTGATATCAAATAGTTATATATCTCTGTTAAGAAGCACATTCACTTAACCGGCTGTCATCAATGAGTTCCAAGCTGAACTCGTCGTTGAAGTCATTATCAAAAAGGACAAAAAAATGAATAACCAAGAACCAATCATCAAAAAATTCACCGACTTCATGCTCATCAAAGGGTTGAGTCAAAACACGCAGGAGAGCTACTTTTATGCCATCAACTGTTTGGCAAGGCATGTTAAAAAATCACCTGAGGACATCAATCTTGATGAGATTCAACAATATATTCTTTATCTCATCAATGAGAAAAAATACGCCAATAGCTCTTGTATTGTCCATATCGCAGCCTTCCGCATGTTCTACAAGGAATTCTTAAGGCTAGACGAATCCAAGTTTTATCTGCCACGACGAATTGAAAGAAAAACAAAACCGCAAATCTTGAGTCACGATGAGATCTGGCAGCTTTTTGATCACAGCTACAATTTAAAACACAAGACACTCTTAATCACAGCTTATTCCGCAGGGCTTCGAGTCAGTGAGGTTGTTTCATTAAAAGTAAAAGATATCGATAGCGAACGTATGCTCATTCGAGTTGAAGCTGGTAAAGGCGGCAAAGATCGTTATACAATCCTTTCCGATTTTTTACTGGGACAACTCAGGGTCTATTGGAAGGCCTTTCAACCAAAGGATTGGCTCTTTGAAAGAAGATATAGACCTGATGAGCATCTGTGTACCAGAACTGCTGAGCGCATTTATCGTGATGCCAAAGAAAGGTCAGGCATTACAAAAAAAGGCAATATGCATTTACTGCGTCACAGCTTTGCCACTCACATGCTGGAATCAGGCATTGATTTAGACAGTTTACAAAAACTCTTGGGCCATTCAAGCATCACCTCAACCATGAAGTATTTGCACCTGACCAGTTACAGACTGAAAAAAATCAAAAGTCCCATGGATACATTCATGAAAAAATATCACACAAAGCTTAAGGGCAATATCAGTGAACATCATCCACGTCGTTATGTTGTAAGATAACTTTTGGGTCGATGCCATGGATTGTGCCAATAATCACAATCCGGCAAGGGATAGAAGTTTTTCAAAACCAAAATACGAACTGGCCCAAGTCTTTTCTAAATTTGGTCATGATTTTAAAACAAGGACACCATTACTCCCGGACCAACACAAGGTGATGCATCATATTGAAGTATGTCGTACGACTCAACTTGGTGGTCACATAGAAAAATGTGATCACTGTGCGTTTGAAAAAATATCTTACAACTCTTGCCGGAATAGACATTGCCCCAAATGCCAATATCTCACCAAAGAACAATGGCTTGAAGACAGAAAATCAGAACTCTTGCCTGTGGGCTATTTTCATAACGTCTTCACCCTGCCCCACGAATTGAACCCCATTGTACTTTACAACAAGAAAGCGTGTTTTGATATCTTGTTTAAAAGTGTCAATGAGACCCTTCAAGGGTTTGCTGAAAACCCAAAGTGGAAACTTAAGGGCAAACTTGGCTGGATCGGTATTTTACATAGCTGGGATCAAAAACTATTGGACCATTATCACATCCATTGTTTGATTCCGGCATGCGCCCTGTCCTTTGATAAATCAAAGTGGGCGCATGCAAAAAAGGAGTTTCTTTTCCCGGTCAAAGCCCTATCCAAGATCTTTCGGGCAAAGTTTTTGGGCCATTTGAAAGAACTTTATAAAAAACAGACTCTCAAGTTTTCTGGTCCCTGCGCACAGTACAAATCAAGGAAAGACTTTAAAAACCTCATTGATGCCCTCTTTCAAAAAAATTGGATCGTTTACTCAAAACGACCTTTTGCTGGACCAGAGCAAGTGTTAGCCTACTTAGGCCGTTACACGCACCGGATTGCCATTACCAATCACCGCATCAAAGATATCAGTAACAAGGTCAGCTTTACCTACAAAGATAGAGCCGATGACAACAAAACAAAAACCATGGCATTGAACTCAGACGAATTCATGCGAAGATTTTTGCTGCACGTCCTCCCCAAGGGATACACGCGTATCAGGCATTTTGGGTTTCTCTCAAATCGCAACAAAAGCAAGAATATTGCCATTTGCAGAAAATTGCTCGGTCAGTCACACATACCCAAAATCAAAGAGCAAAGATCCCTCGAAGAAAAAATGTTACATCTGATGGATATTGATATCACCGAATGCCCCAAGTGCAAAAAAGGCAAACTCAAATTTTTAAAGGACATCATCAGAAGAAAAGGCAAAACAAAATATTTTGATTCTTCATAAAAATAATATGAAACAAAAAAATCAAAATGCCCTCTTCACAATCATCTACAACCAAACAATGAAGATGTTCGTCTTCTTGGCAGTCATTTTTAGAAAAAAGGCATTAAGTTTAGTTTTAGTAAGGTTGAATTCTTTTTGCACTCATCAAAAAACCGAAATTTACGATCATAATATTGATCAACCTATCTCAATATCAACAACTCTACCATCATAACGAACCGAGCAGACAAATACTTTCCCCATAGGACGGGGCATCGGCGGGCGAAGCGGCTTCGTTCAATTTCATTTATCGCTCATCCCGCAAGCGGGACAATCAATAAATGACTAATACTTGGCACACCTGATGCTATATAGGTATACAGATATTTTTTGACATATACTACTTGGTAGCATATACTACTAAGTAGTATGTTTATTAGGTAATAAACATATGAAAAGATTATTTATAGAAACAATAGGTTTCAAAAAAAGAATATCCGAATTTGGAAATGATAAACTCCTAAATGACATCCAAAATGAGATATTAAAACAACCTCATAAAGGTAAAATCGTTATAGGGACAGGCGGTGTACGAAAATTAAGATTAGGCATAAGCAACAAAGGCAAAAGTGGTGGTTATAGAATAATCTATTTGGATTTAGAACAGCGGCAAAAAACATATTTATTATGGCTTTATACAAAAAGTGAGGAAGAGAGTCTTTCCGCTCAGGAAAAGAAGGAAATAAGAAAACTAGTAAATATTATTAAGAAAGAAAATCAGTTATGAAAAAAACAAAGCTCGGTACAAATATCATTCAAGGTCTTAATGATGTTATTGAATACGAAAAAGGAAGAAAAATACTTCCAGTTACTTCTATTGAAATACCTGATCCACCTCCAACTTGGCATAAGAAGCAAATCATTGATCTCCGCAAAAATGTTTTTAAAGTTAGTCAGCCTGTCTTTGCTGCCTTACTCAATGTAAAACCTTCTACTGTTAAAGCATGGGAGCAGGGCCTCAAAAAACCATCAAGTGCTGCTATGCGCTTGCTTCAGATTATTTCAACTTTTCCTCATATTCTAAGCAAATTGAATAATATTAATTAAAACGCCTATCCAATAATAAAATGACCGCGCTCACACTAATAACAGTACTGAGTTTTAAACTTCAAATCAAAAACCAAAGAATCGCCTGAAACATTCGCTAACAAAAGCACCTATAATGTGAATCTTCACTCTTGACAAAGTGTTACTAATTTAACAAAAGGTAACACTATGAAAACCCCTCGAACAACGCGTTTTAGCATTTCCATGCCAGAAGACATTGTAAAGCAACTTGATGCCATGATTAAATCAAAAGGTTATGATAATCGATCACAAGCAGTCGCTGATATGGTTCGCCATCAACTTGTAGAGCATAAAGCGAAACAATCAAATGAAGAAATTGCTGGAAACATAACCCTAGTTTATGATCACCACAAACCCAACCTTCAAAACATGCTCACAGAGATCCAGCATGATTTTGGCAATATTATCATTGCCACTATCCACGTACACCTTGATCACCATAACTGTATGGAGGTTCTCTCTGTTCGTGGCAAATCACAAAAAGTCCAAAATCTTTCTAATAAACTCATTGCCCTAAAAGGCGTTAAACACGGAGCTCTCACAGTTACAACAACAGGAAAAGATTTTCAAAAACACTAAAAAAAGGAATACAACAATGCATATACCTGACGGTTTCATTGATACAAAAACAGCCATAACAACAGCTACCTTTTCTTTTGTTGGCTTAGGCTATGCCCTCAAGCAGGTGCGCCAGAATTTTCCTCAACACCGCATCCCTCTTATCGCACTCACAGCAGCCTTTGTTTTTGCTGCACAGATGCTCAATTTTCCCGTAGCAGGAGGAACCTCTGGGCATCTCATTGGTGCTGTGCTAGCCAGTATTCTTTTAGGACCAAGTGCTGCTATAATTGTCATGGCAACGGTTTTGATTTTGCAATGCTTTTTATTTGCTGATGGCGGCTTGACAGCTCTAGGAGCCAACATTTTTGTTTTAGGCATTGTCGCAACAACAGCAGGATATGCTATTTATCAACTCATTCTAAAATTCTTCAAAACATCACAAAGAACACAATTCTTTGCAACCGCATGTGCCGCTTGGTGTTCAACGGTTATCGCCTCGGTAGTTTGTGCGGGAATTCTGTCTTTTTCAAACACTATTCGTTTTGATTTAGCCTTGCCAGCCATGACAGGAGTGCACATGCTTATTGGTATTGGCGAGGCTTTAATCACCACTCTGGTTTTAGCCGCCCTTCTAAAATTGCGACCCGAATTATTATCCTTAACAGCAAACCTTGGCAAAACTTCTTACAAAACAATCTCTCTTTACGGTCTTATCACAAGTTTAGGAATAGCTCTTTTTGTGGCCCCCTTTGCCAGCCCCTGGCCAGATGGTTTAGAAAAAGTTGCTACTCTCCTTGGTTTTGAACACTATGCCGTTGAAACGCAGCTTAGCACAGCAGTGCTTCCAGACTATGTCTTTCCAGGCGTATCATCAAGTATCGTGGCCACAGCCTTGGCCGGCATTGTGGGCACATTTGTCATTTTTGGCCTAGCGTACGTGCTGGCAAGAATTCTCACACCCAAAAAAGCACCTTTATCATTATGAAGCAGCCCTTTTTTTTTCAAGCCTCATTCAAATTGATCCTTAGCTTTCTCATCATTATAAGCACAACCATCATGCCTAACGGTTTTTGGATTGGTTTTCTCATTTTGGGCTATCTTCTTTTTGTGGCTTTTATCATAAGCGACATTCCCGTTAAAACAATCGCAAAACGCCTTCTCGTAATTTTACCTTTTATTTTGAGTTTTTCTATTTTGACGCTATTTAAACAAGACGGCTTTGAATTCTTTTTATATCTCATCATTAAAAGCACGCTCTGCATCATCACTATTCTTCTTTTAACCAGCACAACCTCTTTTTCAGACCTTCTCAACGTTCTCAAAAAAACCCCTATACCCAAATTATTTATTACGATCATGATGCTCACTTATCGCTATTTATATGTGCTCATTGATGAGCGGGAACGGCTTAAAAGAGCTAAACAAAGCCGCACCTTCAATCATAAACAAAAACACATTTGGAAAAATCTTGCTACCATTATCGCGTTGCTCTTTATCAGGGCATCAGAAAGGGCTGATCGTGTTTATCACGCCATGTGCGCGAGAGGATGGGAAACATGACAGCCATTAAAATTCAAAAACTCAACTTCAGCTATTCAGATGGTCACACAGCCCTTGAAAACATTCATCTCGAAATCAATGAACGTGAAAAAGTTGGGATCATTGGTCCAAACGGAGCAGGCAAATCTACATTGTTTTTACATTTTAATGGCATTCTGCCCCCAGCAAAAATCAAAGAACCCTCCATTCATGTGGGAGGAATTCCTCTTACCACAAACAACTTGCTGAAAATTAGAAAAATGGTTGGTCTTTTGTTTCAAGACCCTGACGACCAGATTTTTTGTCCCACGGTGTGGGAAGACGTGGCCTTTGGACCGTCACAGCAGGAACTGACAAAAACAGAAATCAACTCATGCGTAAATAACGCTCTGCAAGAAGTTGGTCTTGCTGGTTTTGAAAAAAGAGCCCCGCATCATCTCAGCGGTGGTGAAAAACGCCGTGTTTGTTTGGCAGGTGTTCTCGCTTGTCAGGCCGATATTCTTGTGCTGGATGAACCTACGAGCAACCTGGATCCCAGAGGCCGTCGGGAGCTGATAACCCTGTTAGGCAAACTCAAGAAAACCCA
>JAHJDR010000354.1 GCA_018812345.1 bacterium
CTTAAGTCGTAAATTTCGCATACATCAAGACTTAAGCCGGTCGCGTGCTAAAGAGCCTGTGATTCAAGATAGAACCATTTATGAAGATGCTGAAATTTTTGCCATGAATCTTTATAAGCAAAGAATCATGAACAAACGTGATTTTGAGACGTATTATGAAATGTATCAAACAATTCTCAACTCCTTAAATCCTCCTGATCTCATGATTTATTTAGAATGTTCTACGCGTACCGTAAAAAAACGCATCAAATCACGTGGTCGAAAAATGGAGCAAGATATTCCCACTAGCTATGTGAGAAGGCTTAATGACCTATATGAAACATGGATAGCTAAATATAAACAATCACCCGTGATACGAATTTCAACAGAACGTCTTGATTATATTAACGATTTCATAGATCGTGACGATCTGTATAAGAAAATTGAAAAGTATATTTAGACTCTATGATCCGGAGTACCGGGGTGCCAGAGTTCCAGGGTACAAAATAGGGCGCAAGGCTTAAGGCGTAGGGCTTAGGGGTTGGGCGCTTTTGGGTTCCGGAGTAGACGCTAGACGATAGACGCTAGACGAGACTTTTTTATTCTTTGCCAACCAAACTAATTCCTGTACAATATAATATAAGTCTATGACTAAGAGTTGACATTTTTGATACTGTTGCTATCTAAGTCAAATAACTGACACAGCGGCCTCTTGGTGGGGAGACAGCATTAGTAAGGGCAACATTTATGAAGCAAAATAAATCTCATTATCCTCGGATAGTATTTCTAATTCTTTTTATTTTATCAATTGTTACAGGTATATTCTGTAATTCAAATGTTAAGGCTGATCTGGCATCACCATCGTGGCATGATCTTGATGGTGTGAGTTTGGGTGATGATTGGCATTATCGTGTGCCCATTACAGTTAATAGTGGTAGCATTGGCGATACGGTTCAACAAACTGTTAGTTATGCAACCCTTCTTGGTGATGTCAATGTGACAGGTAGTTTTGATGTTAATGCTGTGCGCCTAGCCCGTTCAGATGGTTCCACACTTGTTGTGCAACAATCATTTAATGATACAGGATCAATAGGGGATATTGAGTTCATTCTTGAGGATGCCACGCCCATTACTTATTATCTTTATTTTGATATAACAGAAAATGATGATGCCACGAAAATAGTTGTCGAAACACTCACCGTGCCTTGGTTTGATGATGCTTGGGTCTATCGTATGCCCATTCCAATAGACAATACCGGTAATAGCCACGATCTTAGTGAGTATCAGATCAAACTTGAATTAGATAATTCCTTAACTGATTTTTGGTTACATGTGGCCTCCGATGGTAGTGATATCCGTTTTGTTGAGGCTGATGGTACAGTGGCTGATTACTTTATTGAATCCTTTGATGACGGTGCCGAAGAAGCTGTCATATGGGTTCAAGTAAGGGGTACGATACCTGCAGCAGATGAGAAATCCCTCTATCTTTATTATGGCAATAGTGGCGCTACAGATTTGAGTAGCGAGTTGGAAACTTTTAGTTATGATATTGCTGCTAAGCCGATCAAGTACGCCATGCACGAAATATTCTCCCTTTTATCGACTGGTAGTGTTGCTGTGATTAGTTATGCTGATGATAATACAATAATTCATGCCTCAGATACAGATTGTACTTCTATTAATACGCAGACATTAGATGCTGGTGAGATTTATACATTTTCAAGTGTGGGTATCAACGATATTTTTTGTGCCACAAAACCTTTTAGTGGGCGTGGGTTGCAAAACTCTTCAGATGCTTTGGTGCCTATAAGTTTTGCGGCCACATCGTTTGTTTTGCCAACAGAGCGGAATACGAACTACTTATCTATTGTTGCTCCTTTTGAAGATGCTTCGGTGCAGGTTTATACGGGTTCGACACTTGTATCTGATACGATTGTTAGCCAAACAGCAAGCCCGATTACAGCAGACTCATCTGCTAATAGTATTATTGTAGAGTCTGATAAGCCTGTTCTCGTAACACACCAAGCAGGTTATGATGGTTTTGTTGCTTTTGGCGCGACCACCGAAGATCTTTTTGGTATTGCTTCTAATTACGCTTATGTAGGTTATGTGAATGATAGTTCTTCGGGAACAGCTTATAACTCAGGTGTAGACACTTACAGCTTTTCTGGTGATCGTGGTCATAAGGATACCATTGTTTCCAGTGGTGGTTCTCAAGGAACAGCACCAGCATTAATTGTGAGTTCCAGCACAGCCTATGCTGTTATACAGCAGGCTGATAGTGATGGCGGTGAGTCCACAGTATTCTTGCCTGAGGATGAGTTGGGCTCTTTGTATTATATCCCAACAACAGCTCAGTATATTGCGATTGCCTGTCCCACCCCTGGAACGCAATTAAGTCTTAATGGGGGTGCTGCTCAGACGTGCTTGGGCACAGCTGTGGGTAAGTATCTTTTTAGCTCAGGTTATGCCGCGGGTGCTAAAGTAGAAGGGGATAATCCTTTTTATCTCTATTATGAAGATACAGTTTCAGAGGCCACTGGTGATGAAACAAATGTTTGGAGCATTAAATCCAATCGACAAATGACATACCCAGAACCCACAACAAGTTTTGGTTCTCAGACAACTCTCTATGATGCGATCGTAGGAACAGCAGAAGGCTTTGGTTTAAATATTGACACAGTCGAAAAAGTTGGTGGCGGCACGCTTTATTGCAATGATACAGCTGCTATTTATGCAACCTCTGATGTCGGTATGTATCTTGATGATGCTAGTGGTGATACTGTTGAGGCCTCTGTAATTGATTCAGATACAAATCTAGTGAGCACAACGACATTGTATGATGATGCGACACATGGCGATAGCATAGCTAATGATGGCACCTATACCAATACAAGTGTTTTTACTGTTCCGGCATTAGGACCAGGTGGTGTGTGGACTGTTACGATCAAGGCAGGGTCTAGTGGCAATGGTTATGATAATGGTTTTGTGAGTCAGGACTCTCAAGATTTTACAGTTGTCTGTGGTTACCAGCCTGATGCCCAGATCAAGCTCAGTGGTGATCTAAGTTATATTGGCGCTAATGATTATTATCCTACGAGTCAGGAACGCGCGACAACAGTTGACAATAATAGTGAAGCAACCTTTGAAGTAAAAATTGAAAATGATGGTGAGGTTTCTGATAGTTTTACAGTAACGGGAACAGCTTCTGGAGATGCTGGTGGTGGTGGTAGTTTTACTGTACAGTACTTGGGAACAGATGGTGTTACTGATGTAACTAGTCAAGTAATAGGTGCTGGTTATTCAGTTACCGGAGTGGCAGTGGGCAGTTCAGAAACAATGACTGTTAAGATGACACCATCTCTGGCTGTTGCTGATGGGACTGCTTATACAACAACCGTTACAGTAGTATCGCAAACAAACACAGCGGCACGTGATGATGTGATTGCGATAACTTCCGTGAGCGCAGAAGATGATGATAATGATAATATTATTAATGCCCAGGAGCAACAAATAGGAACCGATCCATCTCTTGCAGATTCAGATTCTGATAATATTCGTGATGATCATGAAGTGGGCGATGTTAATGATCCAACCGATACAGATGGTGATGGAACAATTGATGCTCTTGATAATGATTCTGATGCTGATGGTATTTCTGATAAAACCGAAGCAGGTGATACGGATCTGATAACGAATCCAATTGATACTGATGAAGATGGTGTACCAGATTATCAAGATACTGATAGTGATGGCGATACAACGCGTGATTCAATTGAAGGTGTTTCTGATGATGATGGTGATGGCGTGCCAAACTATCAGGATGCTGATGATACAGATGGACCAGATGGCGACCAAGATGGCGATGGTCTTACAAATAGTGAAGAAGTGACTATAGGCACAGAGCATGATGACGCTGATAGTGATGACGATACTATTAGCGATGGTGATGAAGTTTCAGATCCTGCAAATCCTGCTGACACAGATTTTGATGGTTTCATTAATGCGCTTGATCTCGATTCTGATGCAGACACCATTCTTGATGCTGATGAGGCTGGTGATACAGATTTAGCGACACCCCCAATTGATACAGATGGTGATGGCATACCCAATTATCTTGATTCAGATAGTGATGGTGATGGCAAAAGTGATTATGATGAAGCTGGCGATACTTTGCCACAAACACCACCAATAGATACTGATGGTGATGGGATACCTGATTATCTTGATTCAAAAGATGATACGGCACCTGCGGAACAAGGATCTGATAGTACAGATGAGATGGGCGATACAGGCGCGATTAATGGACTTGTTTCTGGGGGCTGCTCACTCCTTGTGGATAAGTGATTTAAGTATTGATTATTACCCAGAAATCGTTCATAGTAAAAAAGCGTACACGAGAAGCACTTCTTAGATAGACATCCAGACAACATAGATTCATGAAACATCTGTTAACCATAACTATTTTCGCATTATTCATTCTCATAAACAGCTCTGCTTACGCTGATGGGCCCAGTATTCAGCTCTTTCATCCTACTGTAGATGGGAAAGGTGCTTTTACAGTCTATGACACGTCTATACTGCGCAAAAAAGATTGGCGCATGGGCTTTATCCTTAATTATGGACACGCACCGCTTCAGGTAAATAATCAAAATGCCAGTGAAGGCTTGCTCAGTTTTGACGCTCTTTTTGCTTTAGGCCTTAATGAGTGGCTGGAGCTAGGTCTTGATATTGCTTTGGCTTTGAATCAAGAGGTGGGTGCTAATTTTACAAATCAGTTAACAGAAAGTGGCCTGCATGATTTTGGTTTGATAGCCAAAATCAAACTGCTCAAACAAGATCAATATGGTTTTGGTTTAGCTTTTATACCCAGAGTTTTTATCCCCACAGGTGAAGCAGCAAGTTATTTTGGTGATGATGGTGGTTCTTATGGTGGTTGGTTTGCTATTGATCGTAAGTGGGAAAAATTAAAACTCATGTTTAACATGGGTGCCATGTTTAGGCTTTATAATAATCAGTTCAATAATATTTCTGTACGACACGAATTCGATTTTGGCTTAGGTGCTTGTTACGAATTAGCAGAACGGTTTGTCTACGCAAAAGCAGAATTTTCAGGCGCCACACAGTTTAATGATTTCTTTTCAAACAGCCTCACAACACCTTTACAATTCTATACAGGCATTGATGTTAAATTGCGACAGGGCATTGTTTTAAAAATGGGTGGGAGTGCTGGTATAACTGATGCTTATGGAACTCCTGATTGGCGTGCTGTATTTGGAGCAACCTATATTCCGCAAGCACATGATTTTATGTTTGGGCGTAAAAAGTTTCGTAAACATATGAGTCACGATGTGGCTGTGCACTTTCCTTTTAATGATGCTATTTTACAAATTGATTCCTATCGCAAACTCGAACGTTTTATTCGCTTGAGTAAAGAATATCTAAAAAAGAGTACCATTACGTTAGCGGGTCATGCTGATGGGCTAGGTGATAAAACAGCTAATGAAGATTTAGCTTTAAAACGAGCCAATGCTGTAAAACAATATTTAATCAGTCAGGGTATTGATCCCAATCGCATTCAATTACATGAACCAACAATTCATAATCCCACAGATGGCCCCCATGATCATATCAACATGTCACACCGCAAGGTCGTCCTACAAATCAAAAAATAACCCTTATATATCAATAAGATAAAATTTTTTACTGTCGCATTTATCATTTTTGACTAAGGCATTCTTATACAGTTTATTTAATATCGTTAAAGGAGGAAAATTTCATGTTTCGATTTATAACGACTTTATTTGTATTTTGCGTAACCCTATTAACAGCTGTTCCTGCTTTTGCTGCAGGAGCTTCAGAGAAAGCTTGGTATGAAGGTTTTGCGCCGATCCTCATCTTACTTGTAGTGATTGGTTTTGTTATTTGGCGTTTGCCAGAAGTGAAAGAAGATTTTCCAGGCCAGCTTGAGCATCTCAAAAGTAAAGCTTTTAAGAGAAGAAGAACCTTAAATTGGCTTTTATTAGGGTTGATCTATGCTTTTCTCTATTGGGGTCGTTATAATCTCAATGGGGCGATTAAAGCTTTGGGTGGCACTGATATGGTGGCTACTTTTAACTGGATTTTTGCTGCAGGTACAATCACCTATGGTATTTCTTTTCTGATCAATGGGCCATTAACAGATAGGTTTGGCGGGAGATTTTCCATATTAGTAGGCGCAATTGGTGCTGCTGTTGCTAATATTCTGATGGGACTAGCTTGTTACATGAATTTGAATGGTTCCTTAACTGATGACAATCTTTTTTGGAGTTTGA
>JAHJDR010000355.1 GCA_018812345.1 bacterium
GATCTAGTAGCTTATTAGGAAATTTTAGGCACCAAAGTGATCATTGTGCGTTCTATAGCAGCGAACAAACGTGGTGCATTTGGGTAAATCTTTTAAGCTTTCTGCGCCCACATAAGCACAAGCGCTGGTGAGGCCGCCAACAATCTTTTGAACCACGCCCTCTTCATCATACACAGAGCCTTTATAAGGAACAGCAACTTGTTTGCCTTCAGCAGCGCGGTAACTTTTGAGACCGCCGCTATATTTATCGATAGCCGCTTTGCTGGACATGCCATAAAAAGCCAGAGCTTCTTTTTCGACATGTTGCCAACCATCTGCTTTTAGTTCTGTGGGTGTTTTGAACAGAGGCGCTTTTTCCCAAAGGGTTCCATCTTTGCTTACTCTATATTCCCAATCACCTTCACACTCATCGTGACCAGCAAACATACCACCCAACATAACAAAATCAGCTCCTGCACCAAAGGCTTTGGCGATATCACCAGGAACCGTACAGCCACCATCAGCGCAAACATGACCACGTAAACCATGGGCAGCATCAGCGCATTCAATAACCGCACTAAGTTGCGGATAACCTACACCCGCGACAACGCGTGTCGTGCACACAGAACCAGGGCCAATGCCAATTTTAACAATATCAGCAGAACCGGAAAGAACAAGCTCTTGCACCATTTCAGGTGTGCATACGTTTCCTGCCATAATGACAGCATTGGGAAAGCGTTCGCGAATGCGTTTTACGCGATCAACAAAATACATGGTGTAGCCATTAGCCACATCAATACAAATGTTTCGAATAGTTCCCACTGTGTTGGCAACAGTGATGAGTTTTTCTAAATCTTCATCTTTAATGCCCAGCGTATAAAAAGCAGAATCAGAAACAGGGTTTTGATTTTTATCAAAGAAATTTACGAGATCACTTACAGAATAATGTTTATGCAAGCAGGTCATCATGCCACATTTGGCTAAAGCTTTTGCCATGGCCATGGTTCCCGTGGTGTCCATGTTTGCGGCAATCACAGGAATGCCGGTCCATGTGCTTTTGCTATTGAGATAGCGGTATGTTTTTTCAACGACCACATTTTTTCTACTAGGTGCCTCAGATCGTTTGGGTCTGATGATGACGTCTTTGTAATCTAATTTAATATCATTTTCGATACGCATGTTTGCTCCCTTTGGTCGCTTGTTGTTCGTGGTCCGTAGTCCGTAATAAAAGAAATACGGACAACGGACAACGGACAACGGATAACGAGTTATTACCGCCAGTATGTAGTGGAAGGTCTTTTTTTTAGCAATAGTGAATTGTGTCTTAAAACCACGATTTTTAGTTAATATTGCATTGAGAATACCCAGAAGGCGTCGTTAAATTAATAAGCATGCATTTCTTCTAAGGCGTGAAAGTCTTATAAGTTTATGTTTTTCAACGCAAAATATTATACGACAAAAAGTGTAAGGATTTGGTCTGTGTTTTGCATAAAACAATAGGTATCGGGGTTAGACAGGTCTTAAAAAGCTTATCAAAACGAGAATAACTGATGCATTTTGACTATTTATCAAGAGGTGTGGTGCTTTCTATCAGGGTGAAAGAACTATAACTATCTGTAATCATAGTCTTATCGTCAAAGAATAACTCTCCAATACTGGCGTATTTCTTGCATTTAGTCAGTTAGGTGACCTCGAGGTGTATAAATGACTAAGATACCTGATCATATTTCGATGCCATTCGATCAAGAATCATGGGACTATCTGCGCGATAGTGTTGATGGTGATGTAAGAGATCTACTTCCAGCAGAGTTTAGCTTTCATGATAGTTTAGGTGTCATAGACTTTTTTAAAGCTGAATATATTAGCTTTCCTCATCAATGGTATGAAGAAGCTTCTATGCGGGATTCGGGTATACTGACTAATGATGGGAGTTATTGGAAGGATCAATTAATTTCGGGACAAGAAACTTCTTTCGGAACAGTCGAAGACATAGAATCAGTTGATGATTTTTATAGTTCAGGAAGAACCGTATCAGAGCGAATCTCATTTTTTAGAGATAATATGCTTGGTATGTATGAAGATACGTTATCATTTATCGATGATCAGCTACTTTATAATATGGGGCCAGAACTTGGTCTAGATTTCAAGGTGCCCAAGATATACATAGATTCTTATGCCCGTTTTCTCCAAGCTTATAGTAATGAAGGCATTCAGTCTGGAATTCATTCTTTGCGATCAGATTTAATTTCATATGCTAATTACTCGCCTGATGAAGTACATAACATGAGCATGGATGAGGCCAATCCTCTGACTACTCTTATGAAAGAATTTTTTACGCTTTTAAAAACAATGCCTAAGTTTAAAAAGTGTTTTGGTGTATCAGAAGATGAATTTAATGAAATAGTAAAAAGAGAGTTTAGTCAAAACGAGGAAGCTTCGCAGTGTTTGAATAACACTTTGTCACGAGTACAACGCTATCCTATACCTAAATCAAACCTTGTCCTTCGCCTCAAAGATCAAAGAGATGCTGTTTGTAGTGGTATTCAAAATCTCCAAAACATGACTGATGCTGGTGATGTCTATAAATTTATCAGACCTTTTGAAGGTCATAATGCTTCTAGAGAATACTTGTGTAGTCTTTTAGGCTTTGAATACTCTGTAATAGACGAAGCTTGGGAGCA
>JAHJDR010000048.1 GCA_018812345.1 bacterium
CTTGTACCTAATCTCTTGTCTCTGGGACCAAATACCAGCGACTAGCGACTAGCGACCAGCGACTAAAACTATGGATCCAAAAATGGGAGCTGCTTTTTTATTTTTTCCTGCAGAAGAAGGTAAAATTTTTATGCGTGAAGATTTGTCACCGGAGCAAATGGCCTTTGGAGAAACCTGTCGTGATTTTTTTGAAAAAGATGTTGTGCCAAGAAGTGATGAAATCGAAACACATACGGGTAATGCGAGTGTTGAACTATTCAAAAAAGCAGGCGAGTTGGGTCTACTCATGGCTGAGGTGCCAGAAGCCTACGAAGGCTTAGGAATGGATAAGCGCACGGCCACGATTTTAGCTGAAGAAGCTGTGGCTCAAGGAAGTTTCTCTGTGACACTTATGTGTCATACGGGCATTGGTACTTTGCCCATTCTTTATTTTGGAACCGAAGAGCAAAAGAAAAAGTATCTACCCAAACTAGCTTCTGGTGAGATGATGGGTGCCTACGCACTTACAGAGCCAGGAGCGGGATCTGATGCCTTGGCAGCGCGAACCAAAGCTGTTCTTTCTGACGATGGCAAACACTATATTCTGAATGGTTCGAAGATGTTTATCACAAACTCTACTTGGGCTGATGTGATGACTGTTTTTGCTAAGGTTGATGGCGAAAAATTTACGGCCTTTATTGTGGAAAAAGACTATGAAGGTTTTTCCATTGGCGTAGAAGAACATAAAATGGGTATTAAAGGTTCTTCCACCACAACTGTTAATCTCGATGATTGCAAAGTGCCTATTGAAAATGTTCTGGGAGAGATTGGCAAGGGCCATAAAATAGCGTTTAACGTTCTCAACATTGGGCGTTGGAAATTAGGTGCTGGCTCTGCAGGTGGCTGTAAGCTTGTTCTAAATCACATGTTGCCATATCTACAAGATCGCAAACAATTTGAAAAAAGCTTGAATGAGTTCGGCCTGATTCGTAAAAAAATATCTGATGTTGCTATGCTGTCTTATGTTTGTGAATCTATGATGTACTGTGTGGCAGGTCTTTATGATGATGCCATTGCGGCTCTTGATAAAAATGATCCTGATTATGATCGTCATTGTATTGAGGCCATTGAAAAATATGCTGTTGAGGCATCAGTGGCTAAAGTCTTTGGCTCTGAGGCCTTGTGGCAATGTGCGGATGAAGGTGTTCAGGCTTTTGGTGGTTATGGTTTTTCAGCTGAATACCCCATGGAAGCGATTGAACGTAATTCGCGTATCAACCGTATTTTTGAAGGCACTAACGAAATCAATCGCATGATCATTCCCGGCACTATCTTAAAACGTGCTATGAGTGGTGAGTTTGACATGATGAGTGAAATCCAAAAAGTCTTGGGTGAACTCAAAGAAGGGTATGATGTCACAGCTATTGGTGATTGGGATAGTGGTACATTCAAAGATCGTGTGAATGTGGCTAAACGTTTGGCCATTTATGCCTGCGGTGTGGCTGTGCAAAAATACATGGCTGACATTAAAGATCAGCAATATGCTTTAGAGAGCATGGCTAATATTGTCATTGGTGTCTTTGCTATGGATTGTGCTTATAAGCGCACACAGCAACTACTTGAAAAAGATGCCAACCAAAAAGTGTCAACGGATTTAGCGAGCATTTATATTGCAGAGACTTATAACAAGATTCTCATCACTGCTCGTGAGCTTATTGGTGAAATTGCTGATGGTGATGAAAACCTTCTTGGCAAATACCAAAAAGCCCTCACACGCTTTGATCTCTTTGCCCCCATCAATGCCACAAAGCTACGTGAACAAGTGGCCACGCATATGGTAGAGCGGGGCAAGTATTCGCTGACATAAACACAAGAAACTGAGATCTTCAAAGTTACACCCTACATTCATATGACTGTCATCCCTGCGAAGGCAGGGATTCAGTAATCACTGTCATTGCGGGCAAAGCGCGCCGTGCCAGCCTCTGGCTGGGCAATTCTGTTTTTGTTCACCCGGCTGCGTGTCCTCAAGGACACGGAAATTTCAAAAGGAAGCTATACATTTCTTTACTGTTCCCAAAAATATTTGTTATAAGCGCCGACCGAAGAGGAATTATTACAGGTAAGTATGAGAAATATAAAATATTATTTCTGATTAAACACTGTGTTTATTAAAGTTTAAGGAAGAAGGCATGGAAGGTATTAACGTAGGAATTTCCCCATATGGTAAATGGGATGATTTAGATTGGGCCCAACTCCCTGAAAGTTATTTGCCCAAACAATGGAAAACAGCTGACATTAATGGCGATGGTGTTGACGATATTCTTGTTCCCAGTAAATCTAAACTCAATACTATTCAAAATTTGGCCTTAGACCAGGTTGAGCGCGAACCCAATTTTCTTTACGAGGTTGAAGAAACTAAAGAGGGTGAAGTGGATTTTGATTCAATAGAGCTTCCACAAGAACCAAAAAGGCTTGAGGATATCCAATTTGAAAATGGAGACATTGATTTTGATGCCTGGGAGGAAATGGATGCTCCAGAACAA
>JAHJDR010000356.1 GCA_018812345.1 bacterium
CCTTTATTTATAAGCCTGTCGAAGGTGATTTTGAGGTCGTCCTTTATGTTTCAGGCAGAAATAGCGATGAAGGCACAGAAGAAATTGGTCTTATGGTCACAACAGAAGAGCCTGGACTGTGGGTTGATTCTGTTTTCATAGGTCTCTACTACAGCGCAGGGTTTGGCGATGAAAACACCTACTCAAATGAATATGATTCGGGGGTAGCACAAGCAATTGCCACAGCCACAACCTACACAGCCAAAGGGATTTACTTAAAATTGAAACGTGAAAGCGCAACCTACACAACATCATACAGTAGTGATGGTACAACATGGACGAAAGACGGCACCTTTACAGATGTCGCTCAATTAGAAGATGTTACTACAGTTGGTATTTATGGGGCTACAGGAAATACAAGTGGTGATTATTCTGTCACCATAGATTCATTTACCTTTGAATCTGGTAATGCTGTAAACCAAGACTGATTATGAAACTTACTCAGGCCGTTAAAAAAGGTGGCTGCGCAGCCAAAGTGGCTGCGCAGGAACTCCAAGATATTCTGGCCAAAATAGATTTTCCACCTCCCAATAAGAAACTCACTATTAATGCTAATCATTTTGACGATGCCACTGTTTATAAACTTTCAAACAAACGTTATCTCATCAGTACTCTTGATTTTTTTACACCCATCGTCGACTCACCCAAACTTTTTGGTAAAATTGCAGCAGCCAATGCCTTAAGCGATGTTTATGCCATGGGGGGGAAACCCATTCATGGTTTATCCATTCTCGCCTACCCTATGATTAGTATGGGCAAAGACATTATAGCTGAAATTATTCAAGGAGCTGTCTCTGTGCTCAAAGAAGCAGGTGCTGATTTAGCAGGAGGACACACTATTGACGACGAAACGTTAAAGTTTGGACTATCTGTTACAGGACTTGTTGATAATGATAAACTCATCACCAATGCTAATGCCAAACCAGGAGACAAACTCATTCTCACAAAAGCCTTGGGCACAGGCACGCTTATGGCAGCACTAAAAAGCGGCATTAAAAAAGAAGAAGAACTCTCTGATGCGTTTCAATCCATGTGTTTGCTCAATAACTTTCATTGTTGCCTTAAATCTGAAGATTACCCTGCGCTTCATGCTATGACAGATGTTACAGGTTTTGGACTCGCTGGCCATGGCTTTCAAATGGCAAAAGCCAGTAATGTAAGCCTGACCTTCAATGCTAGGCGTTTTCCAAAACTAGACTGTGTGGAAGAAACACTGAAAAAATCCTGTTTCACTAAAGCTCATAAAACCAATAAAGAATATGTCGACGAACAGTTATTTATTGATGATTCTGTTTTAAGTACCAATCAATCTCTTTTCTTTGACCCACAAACCAGTGGTGGTCTTTTGATTTCTGTTGATCCTGAACAAGCAGAAACTCTTGTTGAAAAGTTACGTGTCTACTTTCCCAGGACAAATGTGATTGGGAGTGTAGAAGAGAAAAGGGAAAAGAGTTTGTATCTTGTGAACTAATTTCAATAGCCAACAATCAATACTCAATAACCAATCATCAAGTAATTCTTCATTTGGCTATTGGTTATTGGATATCGGATATTGATTATTGAACTCCAGAAAACCCTGGCACTCTAGCACTCCGGCACGAACAAGCGCTAGCGTCGCATCCCCTCCGCCATCTCATGCATTGTCACGAGCATGCGCTCAAACAGAACGCGCACTTTGTCTTTCATCATGAAATCCATCACAGTGAACCTTAAATATTTACCTTCTAATGAGAAGCTGCACACGCGCGTTTGCGAGACTGCATAGAGCATGTCTTTTCTGATCTTTTCAGTCAGGATTCTATTAATATATGTGACGTCATTTGTTTTGATGATAAAGATTTTATCAAATTCAGGATCACCTATATCCATATCAGATGCGCCAAAAGCTTTGGCTACCTTGCCCACAAGATCTTCACGGGCTATTGTAAAACTTTTTTGTCCGGGATTTTCTACCTCAAACTCCACATAGGTATAAATGCGCGTGCTACGCTCGTAACCCTCTTTATAAAAGCTCATTACAACAGAGTAGTCTTTATACTGACCCGTGAGTGTGGAAAGCTTGGGCAATCTGTCTTTCTTTTTTTCAACAGTGAGTTTTAAACCAAACTTTTTGGCTATCTTTTGAAATTGCAAATATGTTTGATGAGTCTGGTTCCAATTAAACCAGAAAGCAAAACCAAACGCTCCTGACATCAAACAAATTACGAATGCTAAAAAAATAATTGATTCTGTATCCATGGATTTACCTTAATTTTTTTTGTGTGTTCTGTCCACTTTTTGAAAATAGAAAATTGATAAACTCGAATATTTGCTGCTAAAAATCTAACAAAAATAAATCATCTAATTTTTAGCGTATTAAATTAAATAGATTCAGGGGGGTTAAACTTAATGAATGAGCCATCTGTAAAATCGTACTTGTATAAATATCCTGTGGGAAGGTGTTCGTAAAATACGTGTGACTTTTTTCTCCAATCGCGTGTCACCCCATTTCTTACAATAAGACTAAAACAAACATTTGATTCCGAACAGTTCTTATCATTGTCAGCACTATCCAATACAGCAGGATAGCTCTCAATACCTGTTAAGGCCATTTGCAGAGAACCGTATAGGGTTATTCCTGCTATAACATTGGTTACAATACCCTCATGCGTAGCTATGTTGGCCTCATTTGTTATACTAATCATCTTAGGCATGGCTGACACAGCTAAAATGCCAAGAATCGCTATAACAAGAACCAATTCTATAAGAGTAAACCCCTTATTGGTCATGATGCCTCTTTTTCCTTTATAAATTTATTACTATTATATCAAATACATCCCCTTTTTAACAGTCAAATATTCATCGAAAGACACTAGCTTGAAACGCAAAGAGAAATCATCACATAAAAGAGACCACGCAATTGGGGCCTTAAGAAAAAAATAATGACTGGATTTCTCTAGCGCTCACTTCGGTTCAAATCCAGTAGTCCCATAAAAAAATCCACTCACCATTGGTGAGTGGATTTTTTTTATGTCGGGACGACTGGATTTGAACCAGCGACCCCTACTACCCCAAAGTAGTGCGCTACCGGGCTGCGCCACGTCCCGAACCTAATCTGTTTGCACAGATTTTTTCGAAGCCGGTGATTAGCAATCTTTGATTCTCATAGCAAGCTATAACATCTAAATACCACACCAATAGATTCCTAGTCTGCTGTTATCACTAGCATTTAGCAGATTTCACTCTTCTTGAAAAACAAAGCAACTTTTTATATCATGAGACGATAGCTTAAACACTTATATGAAAATTTTTATTAAAGACCCCAAAGCTATCGAAATTTATAAAAAGTTTATCTGTCCTCATGATGAGGGCGATAATTGCCCTGATCCTGAATCAAACAAAATCTATATTATTGGCGTCGACAACTTTCATTTAACAGATGATGCCACAAAAACTTTTCAACAACTCTTTGCTTACGAAGCCATGAGTGATGTGAACAACACTCTTTCTTACGAAGAAGCAAGACAAGTCGATCAGGTCTATTACAAATCATCACTCCCCTTTGCCCAACGTTCCCTTTACACAGAGTCTAGCATTCCTTATCCTGAACACGCTGTGCAAGCCTACTCTAACTCTCCTTTTGGTATTTACAAATTTATCGCTGATTACACAGAAGGCAATGGTGTGTATGAAGATTTGATTGATGCTGTTTCAAAATACCCCAAACTAGGTCTTTTCATTGATCAACGAAATTCAGACTCCTGGCCATACCTCATTGCACTTTTAAACATTTTTCAAAATCACCCTGAAGAAAGAAAAAAGTTTTTAGATGACTTGGGACATCATGCAAGAAACACGCCTATCAATGAACCAATTGCCTATAACATTGCCCTCAAACAAGAGTTCTTTACGCAAGGACTCGCTACAAAACTCAATCAAACCGACTGGCTGGCAGCACAGGATTACCAGGGTTATCACGCCGCCCTTCAAAACCCAGAAGAACTCATCAAAATGGTTGAGGATACGAATTACATGTTTGTTCAAGATGCCCTACTTGCCTTTGCCAAACAAAAAATCCACAAAGAAATCATTTTAGAAAAACTCGATACAACAAAAGAGTTTTATGTTTTTTCCGCCGCCCTTCAGGCATTAGCTATTTGGGGAGATGAAGAATGTGTTCAGATATTAGAAGATAAAATTCGCTATGGCAGCTATCAGACCCATATCATGGCGAGCTTTGCCATCAGAGAATACCTTCCTGTTGATCAGCTTGTTAATAGCCTTGAGAGCCTACTCTATGACAACGATCCCTTTGTGAGAGGTGCCGCTCTTAAAATATTACAATTTGTTTGGCAAAAACCTAGTTTTGAAGAATACGCAGAGTGTTTTATTGGGGAAACCAAAAGCATTGAAATTAATGACCCCAATAAATATGTGCGCCAAGCAGCCACTGAATCCCTGAGCTATGTCAACACTGATCCGCCTACAGGAAGAGATAAACCTTACGATTTTTTAAGTGGCAGCTACCTCTATCCTGGTCAACAACAATGGATTACAGATCATTTAAAAGCCTTAGCGCAAAACGGACAAAAGCCACTAAAAGTTCTCATGGTGGGTTGCTCTTATGGTACAGA
>JAHJDR010000357.1 GCA_018812345.1 bacterium
TTAAGGTCAATGGTCATGTATTCCCCGCCCCAAAGTTTGGTTGTCCTTTTAAAAGACTGGCCAAGATCGAGAATCATGACCCGCGGATGATCTATACCCATAAGGGACATGTTTAATATGCTGTTAACCGCAAAGCTTTTGCCTGAGCCTGTTTTACCGATCACCACGTGATTAAAGTTGTTAAACTCTTCGGTAAATGTAGAAAATCGAAATAAGGTATTTCGATACGTATGAAAAAAGCAAGATAGGGCCTTTGTTCCCTTTGGAGGAACAGATATAGGTGCCAGATCAGACACATTAAGAGAAGAAAACAAAAATTGCCTGTCATTCAAATGTCCGCAGCCAGGGAGACTTGCTATAAAATACTCAAGCTGCACGTGTTTTTCCTCTGCCAGCACGGCCTCTCTGTTGTCTCTAAAAACGCCAATGAGTTTATTGGTCTTTATTTTAAGCTCTTTTTCCGAGTCTGCATAAACAAGAAAAGAGAGCGAAAAATCGTGCCACATAAAACCCTTATCATGTTGATCAAAAAGGGCCTGTTCTATCTCGTTTTTAGCCATGGATGACTCAATGTTTGGATTTTCTGCGGCTACTTGAGCCGCGTATTTTCTTCGTTGTCTGCCCCTGAGACTCGCATTTTTCGATTCAGTGTTTACAATGGTAAAATTAAAGGACCAGAAAAACGGAAAATTTAGTTTATAAAGGATGTTTTCGGATACAAAGGCGTCAGTATATTCACTGGGGACTTTTAAGGTTATCACGGCAAGTTGCTTGTCCTCCATTTTTATGGAAGCTGATTTTTCGTCCGCAGGTGTATGCGTCAAAAACTCACGCATGGTCAGGTATTTGTAAAAATAGTTTTTGTGCGACAATTTATTATTGGCTTTATCCTTTTTGACAAAAAAGGGTTTTTGGGGATTTAGAATTTTGTAAATAAATGAATAAACCTCATATTCATCTAAAAGAGTCGCTTCTATGTTCATGTAGTTGTTTAGCGAAATGATGATGTTTTCAGTGTGCAACAGCAAATCCGCATGTCTGCTGTTATAAACATCTACCAATGAAACCTCTTTTGATTTCTTGTCCTTTCTGTTTTTTATTTTGTTAAAAACATCAGAAACCGCCTGAAAAAAGCTTGCCATATCTCTTGTTCGTTTTTTGCCAGGAACAATAACAAAGATATAAACATCAACTTTCATTAAAAAGGCATCTTTTTTTAGATGATCAATATAATGGCTTTTAAACCGAGTGGAGATGGGATTTTTGGAAGATAGTTTTTCTTCGAGTTCGCTGATATTGTCCTCATTATTTGTATGCATATCATGGTAAATCTGCACCACATAGCCGCTTGGTAGTTTGGCAAAACAGTTTTGAAGTTTGTTTTTGTACTCTGATAGCGCTGAATCTGTCATGGCAAGCGCATCCACACCTGTGAGTTTAAGCGAGGTAAAAAGTGTTCCATCACTTAAAATACAGACCTTTTCATAAAAGGCCCAATACGGTATCTTGTGGGTCAGGTTATCAATGTCTTTCTTTCTCATCTATGATTTCTTTCAAGGAAAGAAGCTCCGTGTCTCTGTCAGCCACAAAGCGTCTTTTCTTAAACAAAAAGTTAATCAGGTTTTTAAGGTAGCCTTTTGGAAACTGTCTTTTTACAAAAATAAGAATAAGATAGATTGCTGCCACAATGGCCACATTCAATAGCTTGCCGCTCCACACATCAGTCTTGTGAAACCTGAACACAATGTTGAGCACGCAGGCCATGACTATGAGATCAGACACGTCCAGGCCAAAGATGGTATCTCGTGATTTGATATTGCGATAAACCTTATGAACTTCGATTGACACAATCCACCTCCTTAAAAAAACAAGGCCTGCAAGGTTTCAGCACCAGCTGTGCCTACAATACCGCCAATGATGGAATATTTGATGATCTGCCAGCCAAGGGGACTGCCAAAACCCCACACAACAGCGCCGGTCCCAACGCCCACAATTGAGGCGGCAGGAATGAGTTTGGATGAAATGTAATCGCTAAAATCAACCAGCAGATCCTCAACACCAGCGGCGTAAGAAGCATGGCAGATGATTAACAGACAGACTGTGATGAGAAAAAAAATAATGGTACGCATAGATTCGCTCCTTTGTTAAAGTTTTCAATAAACTTAAGAGCAAGAGACGTGCCAAAACTCTGATATTTTATCTTGATGATATGACATGTGTTTTTTGATTTGAAGTTTTTGAAGTGTAAAAAAACCCCTTTACACTGTAAAAGCGGATCCTGATTTTTTGGGTTGCACAAACAGCTTACTTTTAATCAAGCCACTGGTATTTTTCCAGCTCGACAATGCGTTTATGAACTGTTGGTCGGGAAATGTTGAGCTTCTTTGCTATTTGGGAAATGTTTAAATGTTCCATGACGCGCAAGACATACACGTCTTTTAAATTTTTTGGCATGTCATCAAAGGGGATTAGGCTTTTTTCTTCTTTTTCTCCATCAAGGGGTTCAACCACATTAACGACATCTCCGCGTGTCTGAAAAAAGGCCCTGTCACAGGCATTAAAAAGCTCTCTCACATTCCCGTTCCAGCGATAACCCATAGCCTTGGTATAGGCCTTTGTTGAATAAGTTAGATTTATCAACTCTGGATTATCCACTTTTGACATTTGTAAAAAATGATCCATCAAAAGAGGAATGTCTTCTGGCCTTAATCTAAGTGGTGGAACCTGAATTTTAATCCCACAGATACGATAATAAAAATCATCCCTGAAATTTAGTTTGATTCTTTCTTCATTAACATCCAAAGGCCTGTTTGTGGCAGCAATGATGCGCACATCGATTTTTTTACTCTTTCTTGAGCCTATTTGACTGATGTCCTTGTATTCAATAGCCCGCAAAAGCAGTGCCTGCATGCTTTCTTCAAGCTCTCCAATTTCATCCAAAAAAAGCGTTCCTCCATCAGCCTGCTCAAAATACCCCACATGATCATCAATAGCCCCTGTAAAGGATCCCTTTTTCCACCCAAAAAGTATGGATTCTGCAAGCTCTTTTTTGATGGATGCGCAATTGACAGATATAAATGGCTTTCCTCTTCTTTTAGAAACAGCATGGATGGCATTGGCTACAAGCTCTTTCCCTGTGCCTGTCTCTCCGGTAATCAGAATGGATTTATCACTAAACTTTGCTGTGTTTTCTATTTCGTAAATCACCTTTTTCATAAAGGTCGATTTGGTGACAATGTGAAATTTATAAGATTCTTTTTCTTTATCAAGATCATCATCTATAAAATCAATATAGATGTCTCCGATTTTAATCATGTCACCATGGCAGAGAAAAACAGGCGTTATCCCAATCTTTTTGCCATTAACAAAGGTATCAAAATTATAATTTTGCAAAAAAACCTTTTCACCAATTATCCTTAAACTAAAATGCACTTCACCAATGTCTTTGCCTTTAATAACAATGTGGTTATTATCAGAAGAACCAACAATGTAATTAAAGCCATTGATTGGGTGCTCTACCCTGTCTTCTTTTTCCTTTTCATAGTAAACAAGCTTATATCGCGCCTGAACATCCTTTAAAATATCCTTTTTGTCTGTTGTGCCTGTTGAGTTAGTGTCTGCCAACACATCACAGGCATTATAATACAGGCGATAGTCTCCAATGATTAAAGTATCACCATGCTTGATTTGTATTTCATCATGTTTTACTTTTTGAGTATTAACAAAGGTGCCATTGGTTGAAGCATCTTTAAAGTAATAGTTTCCATTTTTGGATAGTATTTTGCCGTGTCTTCTCGAAACATCTCCATTGGGCAAACAAATGGTGTTGATAAGATCCCTGCCAACAGTCACATCTCCAAAACCCAAGGCAATAACTTTTTCCCTAATATTTCCCCTACAAACTTCAATGCTTTCTGCCATAATAAACCCCTGTTTTTTATTTATTCATGTCCTTGATCACAATGCGACGATTTTCTCTGGTTGATTTATAATGCTCCTTTGGTTGCTCTTCGCCAAAGGTCACTGTGATAATACGCTCTGCATCAATCCCTTTTTTTATTAAATAAGCCTTGATAGCCTTGGCCCTGCGGTCTCCCAGATCAAGGTTGTACTCATTTTCCCCCAAGAGACAGGCGTGCCCTTCAATGGTCACGGCCTTATCAGGGTATTTTTTTAGAAAGGCTATGTCTTTATCAAGTTTGGACGTGTATTTTGGTAAAATATCGTCACTATTAAAGCGAAAATGCACTTCTGTATCTGATTTTAAATGCTGTGCTGACTTTACAACATGTGTGTTGGCACACGCTACTGAAAGCATTACAAATAGTATCAATAATATTGTTTTCATATGTTTTACCTTTATAAAATTATTACAAAACAAAATCATCACAGATGCCTTCTAATTCTGCATCAGAATCTTCTAGATGGTCTAAATAAATTTCTCCCTGCATCTCCATCATATAATTGTAA
>JAHJDR010000358.1 GCA_018812345.1 bacterium
AGACGCTAGACGCTAGACGCAAAAAAAGTCATACAATCCATTATTGCTTTATCAGGCTTTCCTGGAAGGTGCATATTAATCAAATAATTTCAATAAATTATACATGATGTATAATTATCTCAGAGAAAAGTTTATTTTTTCCTACAAATCATCAATTCTTTCATCAATCAACAATAGGCAAAACCGTATGAAGCAGTTTTTATCCACCTTACGGGTAAAATTTCCCTTATTCTCTCGATTGCTTCTTTTTCAATTGGTTGCCTTGGCTATTGGTTCGGTGATTCTATTTGGGTTGTATGTTTTTTTATCAGATCATTTTCTGACTGAGGCAATCAGTGATACGAGACATCGAGTAAAACCACGTTTAGAGGTTCATCAAGAGCAATGGCGTACGTGGAAATACATGAAACTTGATGATGCTCTGCAACCAGCACTTAATGAATTCCAAGAAATTTATGGCCTTTCTTATTTAGATGTCGTTGATATTATAGAATTGCCTAAAAAAATATCTCAGTATGATGTAATTGTTCCGGAAGCGACTGATCCCGTTATTAACTATGTGGTTTATGCTAAACTATCTCAAGAAAATTTGAGTTATGTGTATAGTATGAATCGCCTCATGCTTTCTGTCACAATAGCAATTTTTATTTTGTTTTTGAGTGTTGTTCTTTTTTCAGCACGCTTGCTTTACTATTGGTGTTTTTATCCTATAGGTAAGCTTAATGAAGCTATTGTGGGGATGAAGGTTGGGCAAAAACTCAAGATTAGTCATATTGAAGCCTCTGGCGAGATTCATTCATTTCTCACGCATATCAAACAGCTATCTCATTTAATTAGTAATTATGAACGCATGACAGCCATGGGTAGATTGTCGACACAAATTGCTTATGTTTTACGTCCTTATGTAGTGGATTTGAAAAAAGCCTTTGGCAAAGAGGGTCCTTTTACAGAAGATGACCTCCGTATTATTAAACGGGCTATCGAAGGCATAGAAAATATTAATAATGATTTACATGATAAAAGTAGGCGTCTCAATGATTCTGTAGATCGTATTGAAGTGGAAGAAGAAAGCTCTTTGATGCAAGAGGATGCCTACACAACAGAGTTGTTATACAGTTTGGTTGATTCTCTTGTTTCGGAAAAGAAAATGCAGTATCAAAGTTATTCAGATTTGCGCATTAATCTTGTGGCAGAAAAACACTCTTATGGAACTTTTGTAAAAGTAAAGCCTTTCGCCTTGCGTAAAATTTTATCACACATTGTTGATGTGTTTGCCGAATCACAAAATTGTCGCGATCATGTGATGGTTAAATTGGATGGGAATTATCACTCCGTTCGCTTAACTGTTCGTGATCGTATTACGGCCGATATAGATGATCATTTTTTTGAAAATACTTCTGGTCACAATGATTTTATTGCCAAGCATGACAAGGCTGGAATGTTTGCCAAAGCACACCATATTCTAAAATCATGGGGATGTTCTTTTGCTTTGTATACAGCACAAGATCAAGGAACCATGGTTTCCATTGAACTACCAAGACAAACACACCAAACCTGGTTGTTATCGGGATTAGAACTTGAGCAACAATCGCTTGTTGTTATTTTAGAGGATGATCAAGCTGTTCATCGCGTTTGGGATAGACGTTTACAAGAAAAAGGAATCAAGAAAGACAACATCCTCCATTTTTATGATCCCGAAGAGTTTTCTCGATGGTTTCAACATGAACGAAAACCCACACAGCTCAGAACGGGATTTGATACATTGTTAGTGAGTTTTAAATTTATAGATAGTAAACAAACGGGATTAGACGTTGTGGGCGCGTTAAATCTCAAGAGTCGTTCTGTTCTCGTAACAAGCTTATTTAAAAAACCAAAATTGAAAAATTACTGTGCTGGTTTTGGGATTAAAATATTGCCTAAAAGCCTAATCAGTATTGTCCCTATTATTATTGCTGATATCGTGGAAAAACCTGATTGTATTTTGATTGCTGAAGACGAGCATGTGCAGGTGTATTGGCGGATGGAGGCGCGCATGAGTCGTAAAAGTATTTTGACTTTCAATGATCCTGGTGAATTCTTTCAAAATATCCATAATTATGATCGCTCTGTTCCTATTTATGTTACCACAACGTTTACTGCTGGTGTTCGTGGCGAAGATATTAGTTTGCACCTCAACAAAGCAGGCTTTAAAAATATTTACATTGTTTCCAGTCGCGATAAACAGCATTTCCCCACCATGCCCTGGATAAAAGACATTGTAGACAAAGAACCTCCCTGGAAGCTTCACTAAAAAAAGATACCCTCACTTCAATTCTTGAGTCTCACCAGAGACTGAGAAAGTCCCAAAAATGAGACTAATGGACAGATCAAAGAGACTCCAAATTATAACACATTGAAATGCTTAACCAAAAATAATTTCCGATAGTGGCATGTCCTTTGAATAATAGATGTTATTATTTAACTTCTTGAAAGTGTAACCAAAAAAGGATACAATAAAAATGTCTCGTTGGAAAAGAAAAGGACTGATAATTATTCAATATAAATATGATCATAGGCCCGATCATGTCCATATAATGAAAGGTAAGAAAGAAATCATGAAATTTGATTTTGAAACGTGGCAGGTTATGTCCGGTAAAATGACAAAAAAAATAAAAAAAATTCTTTTAGAACTAAGAGAAGAAGGAAAAATATAATGACAGTTTTAAGATTCCATTCGGTCAAAGCCAATTATCATAAAAATATACTAGAAATAGATTTTATTAAGGGAAGACAAGAAACATCATCTCAGCTTCCGTTCTCTGTTTTTGATGATTTAAAAATAAGCGCTCGTAATAAATTTAAAAAAATTGAAATTGAA
>JAHJDR010000359.1 GCA_018812345.1 bacterium
ATCTTTATATTTTTCTAATATAAGATTTTCCAAATATGTTCTGAAGTCACTATTAATTGGATGTGCGATATCTTTGTAGGTACCATCTTTTTTCTTCTTAGATGGCATAGCAACAAACAGACCCCCATTACCATTTATCACCTTTAAATCACGTACAACAAAACAATCATTAAAGGTAACTGTCACGTAAGCTTTTAACCGTTCTTCATCGGCTAGGAAAATTCTAATTTCAGTAACGTCCATGCTTAATTCCTCCATAATCTCGCTGCATGTTTCGCATGCTGATTTTTCCTTAGCACGTCATATAAATATGACAAGTTATTTTAGCAGACCTCTCGTAAATAACAGCCTGGCAAGTTCTTCGAAACAAAATCATGACTAAAAAGATATCGTCTTGTCGTCTTAGGAAAGATTTTCAGCAAGAAAAACACGACAATCAGAAACCTTTGCCTGAATTTTTTTGCAGGCAATTTCTGCCATTTCTTTATTAGGATAAATTCCAAAAACTGTTGGCCCTGAACCTGTCATTTGTGCTGCTAAGGCACCTGTTTTTTCTAGAATACGCTTCAGCTCTGTCACGACAGGATATTTTCTCATTGTGACCTGTTCTAGATCATTGTTCAAATATTTGATTACAGATTTCTTTGTGGCAAACTGAACAGGAATATCATTGCTACCATCTTTATTGACAGGTTCTGGTGTCTTGTTGTCGTTTGCAGCTTCATAGTGTTCATAGGCCCACTTTGTAGACACAGATATATTGGGTGTAATAACAACCAAAGGTAGTTTGGGCATCTTTTTAATTTTAACTAAATCTTCTCCCACGCCTTTGGCCACAGCAGCAGAACCCATAACAAAAAAGGGCACATCAGCACCAAAACGCAAACCAATTTTCATGAGCTTTTCTTTGGAAAGATTGATTTTAAGAAGATCATTTAAACCTGTTAAAACAGCAGCGGCATTGCTGGAGCCGCCACCCATGCCTGCCGCTGATGGGATGTTCTTTTTAATACGAATATGCACGCCAATGTTCTTGTTAGAGTAAGCTAGGATTTCTTTGGCAACGCCATAAACAATGTTTTCTTCACCATCAGGCACATTGCTATCGTTCATGCACTCTACTTTAATACCTTTTTCTGTTAATTCACATTCTATTTCATCATAGATACTCACAGGTGTATTGATCATTCTCAAATCGTGATAACCATCATGTCTTTTACTGAGGACATCGAGTCTAACATTAATTTTTGCAGGTGATCTGAGCTTGATAACTTTCATTCAGGGCTCCTTTCAAAGCTTTGTCTTACTTAAAATTGTTTTTATGCCATTATTCTTAGCTGCAAAATCATTGCTGTTAATTAGCGGGGCATACAGTAAATGAAATATTTTTGTCAATGCGCTGATCTGAAGCGTAAACCCTCTTATATTTCTTGCACATAGCGTTGCTTTTACGCATAGACGCATAATGTTTTTTTCGTTTTATAAGACACGGAAATTATATGACGTTAATTTAACTTTTAAGGTGCTTTTGTTTTATCCCTATTTCGAAAATCAAACCAGGCATCGACAAGACCAAGCCCTAAAAGAAGAAGCAATACAACTTCACCTAAAATAATCATGAAAAGAAAAATAAACAAACGGGCAAATCCCTGAATGTTTTTTTTATTCAAAATGAAAATGAAAACAGCAATTCCCTGAAACATAAAAACAAGCGCCATGCCTAACAAACAATTTAGCAGCGCATAAGAAACAAAAACATTGTTAAGGGCTAATTCATTTATGAGCAACACAAACAACAATCCAATAATTGACCAAACAAGAAAAAAAGGTGCTTTAAATAATGTGAGGTCTAGTTTTCTTAGCCGAGGAAAATAAGCAGCAAAAAATCGTTTTGCCACAATAGTATTTATATAATAAACCAGTGAGACAAAAAACAGGAGTACAATCGGCATAAGGTAAAATATATTTTTTAAACTTTCTCTGAGAATGTCTTCTAAAGCCAAAATCTGCCCCATGCTCATACCGGCCTGTCTTTGTGTTTCCACAAATTGCTTCAAAGCCTCATCCAGAGCTGTCTGGTAAGCTGTCAGAAAAGACATGTATTGTGGCAACACCACTATGAGCCCATA
Source organism: bacterium (assembly GCA_018812345.1). Lineage (GTDB taxonomy): Bacteria > UBA10199 > UBA10199 > UBA10199 > JADGCS01 > JAHJDR01. Next base: position 2,130 of record JAHJDR010000359.1, read on the forward strand.
AAGCAAACACACACCAAACACACCTAAAATGGAAAAGGACATAACAGAAAAACATTTCTTTTGCGTTTGGTTTAAACCAATAGCAACAAGATGGGATAGGGCCATGTACATAACAAAAGTCCCAATACCTAAAAGCATCACAGTGGTATGGGAAAAATGTTTAGCCATACCTAAATATGGAATAGGTAAAACAAAGTAATATGCTGTGGGGTGTGCTTCGGAAAACTGGTAAAAGAAATCAATGCCAAAGGCATATACAGCTGTAATCAGTAATAAGCTTGGCCATGCGAGCTCATAAATGGAAACATCTTTTTCTTTTAGTTGATGGTAAATAAATGGAAGTGGCGTTAAAAAAACAAGGAACCCAGAAAAAAAGAGGCCGAGAGTAAGCAAGCTCATAATAAAAGTTGTCTTACGCCTCATTGGCCCCCCTCCTTCAAAGAAATCTGCTAATAATGATTAATCACGAACAACATGTTGTGATGTGTAAGGAAGCAATGCTAAGTGGCGAGCTCTTTTGATTGATTCAACAACGCGTGTTTGATGAAACTGACAGTTTCCTGACACGCGACGAGGAACGATCTTGCCTCGTTCTGTTAAAAACTCTGCCAACATTTTGGCACGACGAAAATCAATATAATTTTCTGAATCCGTACAAAAACGACAGAATTTTTTTCTTAAAACATTCTTCTTTGCATTAAATTTTCTTTCTGTGCTTTTTCTTTTCATGATAAAATCCTTTCCCTAAAATCGCGCAATAATTATTCGTATAAATCAAACCCATCGGGCTCAACTTGAACGCCTTCTTGTGTGCGCTTTGTCACTTTAATTGTAAGATAACGTAAAACAGCTTCCTCATAACCAAGGTTTTTTTCAAGATCAGCAATCAAACCAGGAGTTGCTTTGTAGTTATACTCCACATACTGGCCTGTTTTACTTTTCTTGATGGGGTATGCGAGCTTACGTATTCCCCATTCCTTTTTGTTAAAGTCTGCTGTTTTGTGGGCGGAAAAGATTTTTGTAATCTTGTCTTCGATTGTTTGGATTTGTTCCGTTTGCAGATCTGGCTGCAAAACACAAATTGTCTGATAGGGTCTCAATTGACTCATTATCGACTCCTTCTGGTTAATTAAGCCTGTCCTTAAAGTCCTTAAGAACTAAAACAACAAGCAAGGGGCCTTATGGAAACTAACCAGCTCTTCTATTAAAGAGCATGGTACGTTTGCGTGCTTGGGCTTGCTTCTTTTTCTTTTCAAGTGATGGTTTTTCGTAACACTCACGTTTACGCACTTCAGCTAAGATGCCTGCTTTTTCGCACTGTTTTTTAAATCGGCGAACCATACTTTCAAATGATTCACCATCTTTGGTTCTTACACCTGGCATATTAATCACCTACTTCTAAATTAACATTGTGAAAAACAACACGTTTTTCTTAACCTGCACAAGGCAGGCGCGGGTCATACGACATTAGCGCCCAAGAAGTCAAATCATTGCCCCTATTCTTTTTTCCCCTAAAGATAATACTTTTATGTAGCTAAATATGTTTTATAATATCATATGGTTACCTACTCAAATCCCATAAACCCCATTCCTTGGTAGACCATAAAGGCCATGGAATAAGCAAAAATGGTCATTATTAGAAATACAAAGATGGGCCACTTATAACTATTAGTCTCTCTTCTCATAACAGCTAAAGTAGACATGCATTGAGCTGCAAAGGCAAAAAAGGCGAGCAAGGCCAATGCTGTTCTGATCGTGTACACGGGCGTACCATCAGTCTTAAGCGCTCCGCGCAACTTATCACGCAGTGTTTCTGATTGTTCATCAGCAGGTCCCAACTTATAGACAATACCCATTGTGCTTACAAAAACTTCTCGAGCGGCAAAAGAGGCGAGTAAACCAATGCCTATTTTCCAGTCAAACCCCAAAGGCCGAATTGCCGGTTCAATAAATTTACCTAACCGCCCCATCAAACTTTCCTCTAGCCTTTTACCAGCTTCTTCTAAACCAAGAAGGGCGAGTTGGTCTTTTTTAATTTCATCTGATTGTGTAGAAGTAGCAATGTTTGTTTTTAATTGCGTAAAATGATCTGCTGTTTCCTGAGGATAAGGAAAGGATGCGGAAAACCAAATCACAACAGAACAAATAAAAATAATCGTTCCTGCTGTTTTGAGAAAAACAAAAACGCGCGTCCATACATAATAATAGAGAGCTTTGACAGAAGGAACACGATAGCGTGGAAGCTCTAAAAAGAAAGCGCCTTTTTCTTTTTTAGGTAAAACGCGATTCATCACCGAAGCCATAACCATCGCCCCTAAAATGCCAGCTAAAAACAAGGCAAACAAGGCTAGTGCCTGTAAATTTAAAAATCCAAACACATAATTAGCAGGAATAAAACACGCTATCAAGAGTGTGTATACAGGCAAACGCGCCGAACAAGTCATAAAGGGTGTCATGAGAATTGTTATAAGCCGTTGCCGTGGATTAGCTATCGTGCGTGTCGCTAAAATTCCGGGAATGGCGCAGGCAAAAGAAGAAATAAGAGGAATAAAAGAACGACCCTCAAGCCCAAATAAACGCATAAAGCGATCAATCAGAAAAGCACCTCGCGCCAAGTAACCAGTCATTTCCAGAAAGCCAATAAAAATAAAGGCAATTAGGATTTGTGGCACAAAAACAAGCACAGCCCCAACGCCGCTAATAATACCATCAGAGAGCAAGCTAGCCAGCCAAAGAGGCTTAATGTAAGCCCTTGCCTGTGTGGCCACAAACGAAACAGCTTCCTCTATCACATTCATAAAAGGCACTGACCACGTAAACAAGGCTTGAAAAAGAAACATAATCACAGCAATAAAAATAATCGGTCCCAAAATAGGATGAAGCAAAACACCATCCATCTTTTCAGAAAAATCATGTTTTTTTCTCTTTCTTTCTTCCACCACACGCGCAATAATCGCATCAATGTGTTTGTATTCCTCTTCAACACCTTCAGACCAGGGTCCTGTTTGCTGCCTGACCAAGGGCTCGTCAATAATGATGCCCCTTTGATCTATTTCTTTTTTTAACAAGCCCAAACCCTGTCCTGATTTAGCCACCATGGGCACAACAGGCAAATTGAGCTCTTTCGCTAAAAGGGAAACATCAATTTCCATACCAAAAACAGCAAGCTCATCCATCATGTTGAGCACAAGAATAATGTTGTCGTGAATTTTTTGTATTTGGGTCACTAAAAGAAGGCCCCGTCTTAATTTTGAGGCTTCAATCATAACAACCACCACATCAGGCCTTTTTAATCCCTCCACATTGCCTTGAATATATTTCGCAGCAATCACCTCATCTTCTGACTTTGTGTTCAGTGAATAAGTGCCTGGTAGGTCTGTAATTTCAATCTGTTCACCGTGTGTTGTTCTATAAGTCCCAACATGGCGATCAACGGTCACTCCTGGGTAGTTCGCAATTTTTTGCTTAGAGCCTGTCAGGAGATTAAAAAGCGTTGATTTGCCAACGTTTGGATTGCCTGCTAATACAACTGTTTTTTGCATAGAGACTTAATTAGAGATCTGTTGAGACCGTGATAAACGCCGCTTCATCACGCCTAATAGCATAGCTTGTATCACGTATTTTAATTTGAAGAGGCCCTCCGAGTGTAGCCCTTCTCAATATTGTAATATCTTCTCCTGTAGTGAAACCCAACTCTAATAAACGGTCATAACATGAAATACCCTTGTCTATTTTTATGAGTTTTGATTTTTGACCTTGCTGTAAATTTAGGAGAACCATAATACCTCATTGTTATATATCTACTATTATCTTAACATAATCTTCCTGATTTTGAAAACC